>CAYXMX010000024.1:0-30254 GCA_964466265.1 uncultured bacterium
CCAAATCTGCAAGGAGCTTCCCTTACGTTTCAACTAAAAATGATACAATGCCATTGAAATGCCAAACTCACCATATTCAAACCGTTGTGCGTTATTAGAGCAGAGTATGTTAAGCATAGAAAATGAGTAGAATTTATGATTGAGATAGAATTTATAATCTATGTGAGTGATCAAGTCAATAGCAAAGATTTCTATGAAAGGCTTTTAAAAATGAAACCTTACTTGAATGTTCCAGGGATGACTGAATTTAAACTCGCTGAAAATGTAAAGTTAGGCCTTATGCCTGAAAATGGAATAGCAAAAATTATTTCAGACAAATTGCCGCACCCAAAAAATGGAAATGGAATTCCAAGGTGTGAACTTTACTTAAAAGTGAATAATCCACTTGAATATATCAAAAGAGGAATTGAATTAGGAGGAAAAGAAATCAGCAAGTTTCAAGATAGGGATTGGGGTGATAAAGTTGGTTACATTTCCGATTTTGACGGGAATACTATAGCTTTTGCAAAATAACAATAAGAATATTATTTTTGAGAGCAGAAACACCTAAACAACCATATTATGCAGTGATTTTTAGTTCAACTAGAACTGACGGAGATAATGGCTATTCTGAAATGGCAGGTAAAGTGCTAAATATCAAGGTTTGTAGCCCGCGGTAGTGTAAAATTCTTGTAAAAAGGGTGAACCAAGTGATCTAGCGACGCTTCGATATGATGAACTTAAGAAAAGATATAAAACAAATGTATTTTTCGATTTTACAGATTAGTTTTTTCATACCCTTAAATCAAATTCTGTTCCTGAATTTACATTTTACCTCTTAGAAACCTATGAACCTTACACTATATCCTCAAGTAAAGCGATTTGTAACAGACTCATTTACAATCGTCGGTAAAACATCTCAATTGATCCATTTTGAACGAGCGGTTCATTGGATAAAGGAACTGAAAAATGATGCAGATGTTGCCTTGTTAATTGCAGCGGTCTCTCATGATATTGAACGTGCCTTCAGGAAAGAGGATATGACCCAAAAAAGAAAAATTTACGGATACACCGGTAAAGGATTTATCCGTCCCCACGAAGAAAGAGGCGCTGAAATTATTGGAACATTTCTTCAAAAAGAAGGAGCGGATTCTTCATTGGTTAACCGGGTAAAGATGTTGGTTTCCAGACACGAAGAAGGAGGAAACGATGATCAAAATCTATTAAAAGATGCAGACAGTATCAGTTTTTTTGAAAACAGTATTCCTATCTTTTTAGCACAGCATGTGAATGAATCGGGAAAGGACCTGGTGAAAAAAAAGTTTTCTTGGATGTATGACAGAATATCCTCTGAAAAGGCGAAACAAATCGTCAGGGGCTGGTATGAAAACGCCATCATCCGTCTGGGAAAATAATCTATTTTTTATTTTACTTTAACCCCACTGACTTTGCGTCCGACTCAGGCAATGATAAGTTTACGCCAAGGCCCAAACCACGGGGAATAATGATTGCTCCCTCACTAATTTCTATTCCGATATATGGATCGTTTTTGATCAACAAATTTCCATCGAGGTCAGCATAATCGACTAAGGGAGATAAGTGAGCAGCGGCAGTAATTCCCACAGATGATTCAATCATACAGCCCAGCATAATGCTCATTTCTCTCTCCTTTGCCATATCAATCATCTGTTTTGCTTTGAGCAAACTTCCGCATTTCATTAATTTTATGTTAATTCCGTCGAATGCATGAGCGATGCGTAGTATATCCCGGGGCTGGAGGCAGTTTTCGTCTGCAATCAATGGAAGGGGTGACTTTTTCTTTAAAATGGCTGTATCGCCTAATTTCCCGGCAGGAAGAGGTTGTTCAATTAGTTCGATATTCCGGTCGGCCAGCCAGGAACACATCTCAATGGCTGTGGATAAATCCCAACCTTCATTGGCATCGACCCGGATACATTTGTCTGTTTCTCCCCGGATAACCTGAATGATCTCCTTATCCTGATCGGTTCCCAATTTCACTTTTAAAATTTGATAAGGTTCTGCTTCATCAATCTTCTGTGCTATTAAATCCATATTTCCCATGGCAATCGTGAAAGAGGTCAGGGGCCCATTTTTCGTTTGAATATCAAAATATTCGTTTAGGGAAATATGTTCTATTTTCGTCCATAAATCCAAATAAGCCATACTGAAAGCAGCTTCCAATGATTTTAAATCACCGCATTGGGGTAATAAGATTGCTTCAAACTGCTCAGGGGGTACGATATTTTCCGGTAACTGGATTCCATTTTGTAAAACAGACATTATTTTTTCTGCTGATTCACCATATCGTTCAGATGGGGATGCTTCTCCCCGACCGATCAGGCCGTTATGCTCTAAATAAATAAATGTTTCCCGATAAAATGAATGGGTACTTCTGGAAATACCAAAGGGATGTGTACATTGAATATCATATCTGGTAAAAGATAATTTCATTCTAAATTGACTAACGAAATTTCGCTTTCCGTTTTTCTACAAATGCCAATAATCCCTCTCTCGTTTCTTCTGTATTAAACAAATCAGCAAAATTTTTAACTTCATATTCCAAACCGGATTCGATGGATTTATCAAAACTTTCATGGATACATTTTAATGACATCGCTATCGCATTCGGTCCATTATTGAGAATTAATTCTCCGATTTTTTTACACTGATCGATTAATTCACTTTGGGGGACAACGTGATTAACCAATCCAATTCTGTATGCTTCTGAAGCAGAAATTCGTTTTCCCGTAACAATTAATTCATTCGCAAGACCAGTTCCGACTATTTTGGGCAATCGCTGGGTGCCCCCCCAACCAGGGATTATTCCCAATAAAACTTCCGGTTGTCCAAAAACTGCATTTTCACTGGCAACCCTTATATGACAGGCCAGGGAAATTTCACATCCGCCGCCCAAAGCAAAGCCATTGACTGCAGCAATGACCGGTTTTGGGGAATGTTCGATCGTTAAGGTCATTTTTTGTCCTGCAATCCCAAACGTCAATGCTTTTTCTGCATCCATTTGCTCCATGGCTTTAATGTCTGCTCCGGCAATAAAAGCTTTATCCCCTTTGCCGGTTATAATGATTACTCCCACATCAGGATTATGAATCATTTGCCATATGGCCCCATCCAGTTCAGAAATCAAGGCGGTATTCATCGCATTCAGGGAGTCCGGGCGATTGATGGTAATGTATCCGAATCCCTCTGATACATCAGTCAATAAATATTTCATGTGTTTTCTCTTTATTCTATTTCCAGAATGTTCTGCTGAAAATCACCATAACGGTGAAAATTTCCAGACGACCCAATAGCATGCAAAAGCTCAACATCCATTTGCCAAACGCCGGTAATAAAGCATAATTGTCGGTAGGGCCAAAAGCGCCTAAGCCGGGGCCAATATTCCCTAAGGCGGATGCAGATGCACCAATCGCCGATTCTAAATCCACATTCATGGTAGTTAAAATCAATGTTGTAAACGCAAATATAGACATGTAGAATAAGAAAAAGCCTAAGGTATTCTTTATAATATCTTCAGAAATAAACCGATCACCAATTCGGATGGGGATAATGGCCTTTAAGTGAAGCATTCTCCTCGTTTCGGTTGCTGTATATTTAAACAGCAAAAGGAGCCGAACTACTTTCATTCCACCACCTGTTGAGCCACCCATACTTCCGACAAACATTAGAAATAACAGCATATATTGGGCAAAATGAGACCATAATTCATAATCTGCAGAACCGAACCCGGTCGTAGTCAAAATAGAAACTGTCTGAAAAAGAGACGCACGGAAATGGCTTTCGGTCCAAGTGTTATGTCCGGCGGCTAAACTGGAAAAAATTAGAACAGAAACTACAGCGGTAATTCCAAAATATGTCAGAAACTCCTTATCCCTGAAATAAGACTTTACGTTTCCGGTTAATGCATGGAAATGAAGCGAAAAATTAACCCCTGCTACAAACATGAAAAAGATGATTACATATTGCAGAAATGGACTATTGAAAGCAGCAATACTTGCATTTTTCGTTGAAAATCCACCAGTGGGCATGGTTGTAAATGAGTGACAAATGGCATCAAACCATGTCATACCGCCAAATCCCAATAAAGCGATTTCTGCCAGGGTAATTCCCACATAAACCATCCATAAAATTTTGGCTGTTTCCCGGACTCGTGGACGTAATTTATCCGCAACGGGCCCCGGGACTTCTGCTTTAAATAACTGGACACCTCCTACCCCCAATAAAGGTAAGATCGCAATATAGAAGACAATAATTCCCATGCCTCCAATCCATTGAATAAATGATCTCCAGTACAAGGTCGCATGGGGAAGGCTCTCAATACCGTTAGGTAAATGAGGTAATGTAATTCCGCTGCCAATGATAGATGCACCGGTGGTAGTGACCCCGGACATGGATTCAAAAAAGGCATCCGTTACATTGGGAATCATCCCAGTCAAATAAAATGGGAGTGCTCCGATAACAGCGGCAAAAACCCAGGTAAAAGTGACAATGGCAAATCCATCTTTATTATTTAAGGTCCTGCTTTTTCGAGTCATTAGCCATAGAGGAATACCAATGATAAAGCAGATTCCCATAGACCATAAAAAGCCATTCAGATCATGATCTCCTCCAAAATATGCAATGCCAATCGGGATCAACATGGTCAACCCCATAATGACAAAAAGACCGCTGATAATATTGGTAATCGTGCGAAAATTCATTATGCCCGGAAGAGCTTGCGCACAGCATTAAACACATTTTTCTTGGCAAATACCAATGCTGTGTCTTCTGCAGTCAACCTGGAACTACCTCGTGCAATACTTAAATGGCCATGATGATTGATGACACCGACAATACTGTCTTTAGGAAAGGATAATTGCGACAGTTCCTTTTGGGTAATGTGACTTCCAGGTTCCGGTTGAAGTTCCAAGACATCAACCTCAATTTCTTCGAATGTAAAAATAGATGTATCCGAAATATCACTTCGAATTTTCCGTAAAATGGTATTAACCGTACTAATATTTTTACTAAAAATTGGTCCAATTCTCAATTCTTGAATAATGGGTAAAAACTCAGTGGTATTCACGTGAATAATTGATTGTTTCACACCAAAATGATGAGCCAACATACCAGAGAGGATATTGGTTTGTTCATTAGCAGATACTGCAATAAAGCTATCAATATCCTGTACATTTTCTGATTTTAAGAATTCCATATCTGTTCCGTCAGCATTTATCACCATCACATTATCCAAACTATTGGCGATATGTTCAGCCTTTTCTCGGTTTCTTTCCACCAGGCGAATATTCATTTCATTCTGTAATTCTTCTGCCAGGGAACGACCGATTTTACTTCCGCCAACAATCATGACCCGTTTAGAATATTCAGAGTCTTTGCCAAGTAATGCTTTTAAATGCTGGACATTTTCTGTCCGGAGAATAAAATATACAATATCACCATCTTCAAAAACGAAGTCCGCCCAAGGAACAATCGTATCTGTTTTTCTCAGTACAGAGATTACTCCAAATTTATAATCATCCGTATGTTCGCAAATCTCCCGAACACTTCGTCCAATAATGGTAGAACAGCCATTTCCTAATTGAAAACCAAGCATTTGCAGTCTACCGTCTTCGAATTCCATTACTTGGGTGGCATAGGGATTGCGAACTAGCCGACTGATTTCTAAACACGCTTCCTGCTCAGGATGAATGACCAGATCAACACCAAATTTTTCCGGTCTTATGATGGATTCCCGTTGGCTGTATTGCTGATTTCGGATACGGGCAATGATTTGTTTGGCCCCCAGGGCGTGGGCTTGCTGGGCAGCAATTAAATTCACTTCATCGACTCGCGTCAGGCATAAAACGTAATCGGCATTATCCACCTGAGCTCTATGGAGGGTTTTTGGACTGGCACCGTTTCCCTCTACACTGATCACATCCAGGTTTTCACCTATACGGCGACACTTATCAGGATCGATATCAACGGCTGTAATATCGTGTCCATCCTCACTTAATGCCTTTGCGACATGGAAGCCCACCTCGCCGGCGCCTATTAATACAATCTTCATCTGAGTGTTAAGACCAGTACCTGGCAGGAATGTATACTTTTCTTTGCATAGAAAAAAAGTAAATTTGTTTTATTCTGACTCACGAAATATCTCTGCTCCTAATCGTTTAAATTTTTCTTCAATTTGTTCATAGCCACGATCAATATGATAAATCCGACTGACATCTGTCCTGCCTTCAGCCATAATCCCACCCAGAATTAAAGAAGCACTTGCTCGAATATCTGTCGACATGACTTTGGCTCCGATGAGAGAGGGAACTCCTCTCACAAGGGCTACATTATCCTTTAAGGTGATATCCGCCCCCAATCGATTTAATTCCGGCACGTGGGAAAACCGATCATGATATACCGTATCAGTCATAGTTGATTCTCCGGTCGCACAGCACATTAATGATATCCATTGGGCCTGTAAATCAGTCGGAAAACCGGGATAAACATCCGTGCGAATATTGACTGGTTTGATTTTCTCTGCTTGCCGAATGTGAATTTTGTTTTCATCAATTTTCACGTAAGCACCACATTCCTCGAGATGGCTCAATACTACTTTCAAATGGTCCGGTCTGACGTGGTTCAGTGTAATATTTCCCATTGCAGCACCAGCCATCAGAAAGGTCCCTGCTTCAATACGATCCGGAATAACAGATAATTCCACAGGATATAATTCTTGAGTTCCTTCAATCGTTAAGGTTCGCGTACCCAACCCTTCAATATGGGCTCCCATTAAATTTAACATTTCACATAATTGAACAATCTCAGGCTCGCTGGCTGCATTTTCAATGAGGGTGACTCCCTCAGCCAGAACCGCCGCCATGGTCACATTCCCAGTAGCACCAACGGAAGGATAATTAAATTGAATGGCTGCACCTTTTAACTGAGATGAGGTCGCCTCGATATATCCATGGGTCAAATGGACAGTTGCCCCCAACTTTTCCATTCCCATCAAGTGATAATCCACCGGACGGGGTCCCCAGGCACATCCACCTGGCAACGAAACTTTTACATTTCCAAATCTCCCAAGTAAGGGCCCCAGCACGTAAAACGAAGCTCGCATTGTTTTGACTAATTCATAGGGTGCTATTAAATGATTCACTCCGCTTCCATCAATGGTGAGCGTACCGTTGGTGAAGTCGGTTTCGGCACCAACGATCTCCAATAATCGAATCATGGTCCGGGTATCTCTGAGATCCGGTACGCGATGAATGGTGGTGACACCCTTTGTTAGTAGGGCAGCAGTCATCATGGGTAAAACTGCATTTTTTGCACCGCTGATCATTACGTCTCCATTTAACGGTTTTTCACCATAAATGACTAATTTATCCATGGGCACTCCCTATCAAATTTTTCGCTGAATCCAAAGAATCATGATTCATCAACGTACCGCTGAATAATTGTGCAATCGCATGGACTTTTTCCTCATCATTTAGATATTTTGACTGAATAACTGTCCGTCCGTCCTTTTGTTTTTTGGAAATATGCAAATGATGATTGGCTTTGGCTGCAATTTGCGGTAAATGAGTTACACAAAGAATTTGTTTTTCCTTTGCCAGTGAAGCCAAAGCATCTGCTACCTTTTCCGCAGATATACCGGAAATACCTGCATCTATTTCATCAAATACCAATGTATCCACCGGATCCACTTTTTGAAATATGGTCTTGATTGCAAGCATAATTCTTGAGACCTCCCCTCCCGAGGCAACATCGATCAGCGGTTTTACATCTTCACCCGGATTGGCACTTAAATGGAATTCAATATAATCTATTCCTTTTTCAAGATACTCAACGGGCTGGTTTTCAAATTGAATATCTGACTCATCCCTGGATTTTACTTCTATTTTAACTTTAAAAGTGGCCCCTGCAATATTCAAGTCAGCCAACTCATTTACAATTTGTTTGCTTAATTCAGGGATGGATCTCTTTCTTGCTTTGTGTATTTCAACAGCTACCGATGTATAGTCATCTTTTATGGTCTCTATATTATTTTCCAATTCGCTGATTTCTTTGTTCAAATTTTGAAAAGAATTCAATTCTTTTTCAATCGAATCCCTGTATTCCAGGACAGCTTCTAAAGATCCGCCATATTTTCGATTTAGTCCTTCAATTTCAAGAAGACGAAGTTCAACTTTCTCCAATTTATTTTCATCATGGTCGATGGACTCTGCATATTGTCTCAGCCCCTGGGAAGCGTCCATGAGGGCATTGAGTGATTCTTCCATTGACGCAGCATAGGGCTGTACTTTTTCATCCACTGATACCAATTCCTCCAATTCCCGGAGGATATCTGACAGTTCATTATATATGGATTGGTCCTGTTCGGTGAGTCGATGATTTAACTCTGTTGAAGTGGAAATAAGTCTATCGATATGTTTGAGCATTTTAAACTGTCGGTACAGGATCACGTCTTCATTTTTTTCCGGTCGAATTGAATCAATTTCCTGAAGTTGGAATGAAAGAAGTTCCTTCCTGTCTTTTGCCTTTTTCTGTTTTGCAATCAGCTTTCTTAAATCAGTTTTAGCTGTTATTAACTTGTTAAACACTTCACTCAGTTTGCTAACCTGGGGTTTTAATTTCCCGTATGTATCAAGAAAATCGATATGAGTCCTCTGTTGCATTATATATTGCTGTTCATGTTGACCGTGAAAATCAGCAATGGTACTTAACCGATTTTTATATGCTTTTTTATTCATGGGTTCGTCATTAATAAACGACCGGTTTCTCCCTGAAGGATGAATGATTTTTCTACAAATGATTTCTTGTTGATGCTGATTCACTTCAATTTCAATGATGGCTTTTTTCTCACCGCTACGAACATCGGTTCCTTTTACCTCTCCTCCTAAGGCAGCACGAATGGCAGAGAGAAAAATAGATTTTCCTGCCCCTGTTTCACCAGTAATAACTGTCAAACCATTTTCGAAACAGAGATTTATTTCGTCAAAAATGGCATAGTTATTAATAGATATGTTTTTAATCATGGGCTTTTAAGGAACGAAAATATACTGCTGAAATCACTATCACCATTCCAAGAATATCTGCAGCCACATCAAAAATACTGGGAGATCTACCCGGAATAAAAGATTGCCATATTTCATCGATGATTGAAAATAGAATCAATCCTGCAATGAGGGACTTTGAGAATTTTCTAAAACTCAAATATGCCAAGATTGTCAAAATAGAATATTCGGTTAAATGAAGCAATTTATCCGGAGAAATAATGATAAACCTGGGCATGGAATGACCCGGAATACTTGATGCTGCTAAAATCGCAATGAGATACAAACCAAATCCCACTTTATACAGATGACTACGATTCAATTTCATGAAACACTTTTGGTAATTCATCCAGCACATCAGATGCAATCAACCCTCTTATTCCTTTGGATTTTCTTTGGTGATCGGCCGCCAAGCCATGAAGATAGACACCCGTTTGTGCCGCCAGAAACGGTTTGGACCCCTGCCCAACCAATGTTCCCAGTATTCCTGAAAGGATATCTCCCATTCCCGCTGTGGCCATACCGGGATTTCCAGATGTGTTGACCACTGCCTGTTCACGGAAAAAGGTAACTGTCGGAGCATTTTTTAGAACCAGAACTCCCGGAAATCTTGACATGAATTTTTCCACAATAACCGGAAAACGATCTTGAAATTCTTCTCTCGTTATCATTAATAATCGACAAAACTCTCCTTCATGGGGAGTAATGATAAAAGGCACCCTTATTTCGTTAAATAATTCCAAATTTCCGTCGAAGACTTTTAAAGCATCTGCATCAATAATCAATGGCTTTGGTGATTGGAAAATGACTTCTTTTGCTAATTCGGTCGTTTGAGAATTATCTCCAAGTCCGGGGCCAATAACAACCATATCACACCAATCAAATTTTGATGAAATATCTTCATAGGAATCGGGGATGAAATAGCCATTACTTTTGTCGGTGCAACCTAAGGTCATTCCTTCCAGTATAGTCTTTTCATAAATATCTTCTATTGAATCCGGAGCACAGGTAATAGTTAATCCGGCACCGGAACGCAAGGCTCCGTAGGTACTCAGTACGGCTGCCCCCGTCATTCCTTTTGACCCGGCTACGATCAGTAGCTTTCCCTGCCGATGCTTATATGTATCAATGGGAGCTTTAATTAAACCATTTCGAATATCGCCTTCATCAAACGTTGACCAGCTTAATCCTTCAAGTTCGCTGATCAAATTCGGGAACCCAATATCAACCACTTTTAGTTTTCCCGTATATTGAGGGCCTTGTTTTAAATGGAGTCCCAGTTTGGAATATCCCATAGTCACAGTTGTCGAAGATTTCACTGCATGTTGAGAAGTCATTCCCGTATTACCATTGATTCCTGTAGGGCAGTCCACCGATAAGATTGGACAATGTTGATGATTCATCCACTCGGTCCATCTGGAAATATAGCCCCTTAATTCCCCTTTTGCCCCTGAGCCGAGGATAGCATCGATAATGAGATCAAATTCAGAATGTTTGGGAATGGTTGACTCATAATCGATTGAAATTCCCAGTTCACAGCATCTGGAATGAAAAAATGCAGCATCTCCTTTGATCTCGTTTTTATTAACCAGACTGATTATATGGATTTTGAATTGATTTAAATGAGTGGCGGCAGCGAAACCATCTCCACCATTATTTCCTTTACCACACAGGATAATAATGGTTGGATGATGAATTTTTGATATTAAGGATTTGGCTTCTTCAGCCACTTGCCGGCCGGCCGATTCCATGAGATCCACCCCGGGAACATCATATTGATCCATTGAAAGTCGATCTAAAGCCCGAGCTTGGTCGGTCGTTAATATTCTCATTTTTTTTGTAGAATAGAAAATGCAATAGCCGTCTGAACTGTATGAGAGATAGACACTTTACATTCCAATGATTGAAATTTGGATCTATTGAGATAAACAACAGGAGCTCCTATTTCTGAAGCAAGTATCTCCATATCCAACCAAGCAATTGGTTCATTAAACCCAGAAGTCATTAATGCTTTTTTAATGGCTTCTTTGGCAGCAAATCTCCCTGCGAAATGCATGGATATATTTGCTTTACTCTGACAATAATCTTGCTCTTTAGGAGAAAAGGTTCTTTGGATAAAACGTTTTGGGTGAGATTTAATTAAATCCCGAATCCGGGAAATTTCTACAATATCCGTACCAATAAACACATCAGGTGGCATTTAATTCTTTAACAATCTTAACGATTTGATGAATATTATCTATATCCCAGTCCGCACCGGAAAAGGTGGTTCCAAACGTATCGCCATAACGTGCGAATATCGTTTTCATTCCCAACTGTTTTGCCCCTTTGACATCTCTTTCAGGCCAGTCTCCTACCATCAGTGTGTTTTTTGCAGCACAGTCTAATTTTTCCAGAGCTAATTCAAACGGAACAGGAGAAGGTTTACGAGCACCCGTGTCATCAAATGTAAGGACGACATCAAAAATATGATGCAAATTTAAATAAAATAAACGCATCCACGCTTCCCGGCTGGGGGCATCTGATACAACTGCCAGTTTAATTCCCATTTTAATTAGTTCGGTAAGCGTCCTGTTTACATTGGGATACACCTGTAAATTGGCCTCGCGAGCTCTTCGGTAAGATACAATTCCAGCTGCTAAAACCTTATTATCAACATATCCAATGGATTCTTCCAGAAATTCGTCGAATATTTGCTGATTTTCCCATCCATGTTCATTATACATTTCAACAATCCTATCGTAGGATGTTTGATCATCGATATTGAGTCCTGCCTCCTTCATACCTGTGATGGCAGATTTAACAGCATACTCCTTCATTTTCATGAAGTCCAGTAACGTATTATCAAGGTCGAATATGACCGCTTGAATCATTGAATCAGATTAAGTGAAAAAAATTGCTAGCATGATTATTTCCGAAACTTTTCAGGGTTCCTAACTTTATCCAGCTCATATTCGGCATTTTTTCGCCAAGAACGATCATTGCGCGCTTTTTCCAATGCATTTTCAGCTGCACGTTTATTTCCTTTTCCTCCACACCATTCAGCCACACCCAATTCCAACCAACCGCCACCAAAACTTGATTTAATATCCGTACATTCTCTCGCTGCCCTTTTCGCATTTTCGCAATCATTCTTTGCATTATAGGCTGCGGCCAACTGATACCAACCCATATAACTCTTTTTTTTCAGTGATGTCGCCATTTCCAGATTAGAAATAGCCGAATCATATTGTTCCTGGTCTGCAAAAACAATTCCTAAATTCAGGTATCCTTTTGCATACTTGGGATTCACTTGGATGGCGGTATTCAGTACTTTGATTGCATCATCATAATTTCTCTGTTCAATGTAGATGTCACCCATGGCACCATATGCTTTATCGTACCCCGGATTAATTTCTACAGCCTTTGCCAATGAGGTCAAAGCATCTTCCATATTGCCATTGGCTTTTTGAGATAAGGACATGGCATAATAACCCTTGTAAAAATTAGGAGAATATTCCAGTGCTTTTAAATAATGTTCTATTGCCAAAGCCCGGTTCCCCATTTTTGATTGGATAACGCCAATTTGATAATGAGCCTGATAGAACGAATCATCAATTTCTAACACCTCTTTATAGGCCTGTAATGCACCTTCTAAATCGCGACGTCTGTAACTTTTATTTCCTTCATTAAACTTGTTCTTTGCAACGTTAGAAATAGCGGTTCGGGCATTTTCATGTTCCGGATTTAAATCAAGAGCTTTTTTAAATTTTTCAACGGCGGCGGGGTAATCTCTCTGTCTGAATTTCACTAAACCCATACTATAGGCAGCTTCGGCAAAAAATGGAAATTTTTCTAAAACTACCCTGTAGGACTCATAGGCGTTTTCTAAATCCCCGTTTTGAAGGTTTCTTTGTCCATCCGCCATCAGCGTATTAATTTCGTTTAAACGGTCAAATTCATCTCGATATTCCTGGTTTTCAGGATCTGTATCAATGGCTTTCCGGATATATTCTTGCGTTTTAGTCATGTCACCCTGTATGAGATAAACTTTAGACAGCAAAATCATTGCTGGAGCAAATGTTGTATCCGCTTTCAAAGATTGCTCTAACGTTGTTTTGGCGCCTTCATAGTCGCCTTCTTCCAAGAGGGTCTTCCCTTGATTCACCAATGCATCTGGCGATTGCGCAAACACAAGACCAAATAAAATGAGTAATAAAATTATTTTCTGCATAATTCCCTTTTTATTAATTCGTGCCAAACCGGAATTCCCTACTATCAGACAGGAAACCAGTCATTATTTTCTGTGCCGAAGGCCGGACTCGAACCGGCACGAGGTTTCCCCCACTGCCCCCTCAAGACAGCGTGTCTACCAGTTCCACCACTTCGGCAGTACTATTTAATGTCCTCTAGCTCTTGAGAGGCAGGTAATGATAAGTCCAAGACTCGTTCATTTGCTTCCTGTTTCAATAATGATTCAGTCTGCACTTCTGAGGGTGTACTAAACAGGCCAATAATGAGTGCCAAAGCCATAAATCCCACAGAGAGATAAATGGTCATTTTACTTAAAATTGTTGCTGTACCACGTCCACCAAAAATTGCACTCGACATACCGCCACCAATGGTACCGGATAAACCGCCACCCTGACTGGCCTGCATCAAAATAACTCCCACGAGCAATAAACAAATGATCGTATGGATTGCTATTAAAAATCCAATCACTTTAATTTTCCTTTTTTAATAAATTTTTCTGTTTTTTGAATAATCAATGCAAATTCATCCGGGATTAAACTTGATCCACCAATCAAAAAACCATTTACTTCATCAATTTGTAGCAAATCATCTACATTGCTACTTTTCACTGAGCCACCATACAGGACCGAAATATCTCCAACCACCTCTTTGGTCTTGATAAAGTCCTTTATGACTCGGTGTGCTTCACTAATCTGTTCAGGTTCTGCCCTTTCGCCTGTTCCAATGGCCCAAATGGGCTCGTAAGCAAAAATGATCTTATACAGATCTTCTTTCACAATATTCTCTAACCCCCTTGTTAGCTGGGTTTCGAGAACTGCTAATGTATCATTTTGCCTTCGTTCTTCCAACGTTTCTCCAATACACATAATCGGAATCAATCCACTTGCTAACGCTTTTTGTATCTTCAAGTTCACTGTATGATCTGTTTCTCCAAAAAGCTGTCTTCGCTCGGAATGTCCGATGATGACATGGGATATTCCTGCCGATTTAATCATTCCAGCAGAAATTTCACCTGTATAGGCACCTGAATCTTCCCAATGAAGATTTTGAGCTCCCAGATAAACAGGCGAATCGCTGAGCAATTCTTTCATGTAATAAAGCGACAAAAAAGGCGGGCAGAATATAACTTTTGGTATAGGGATATCCAAAAGCAAATTCTTGAATTGATTGATGTAATGTTCGCTTTCTTCAATCGTCTTATTCATTTTCCAATTTGCTGCAATAATATAGTTTTGTTTCATTATAACTCCAACGCTCTAAATGCCGGTAATGTTTTGCCACTTAATAGCTCTAAAGATGCTCCTCCCCCCGTCGAAACATGAGAAACATCATGGTCACACTCGAATAAACGGACCGCTGCTGCAGTATCTCCTCCCCCTACAATTGTTGTGACACCTGTCTGCGTAACTTCAGCCAGTTTTTCGGCTATGGCTTTTGAACCGGCAGCAAAATCTTGGTTTTCAAAAACACCCATCGGTCCATTCCATAATACGGTTCCTGAATGATCAATATAATCCTGGAAAATACCCACCGTTCTTATGCCAATATCCAGACCCATCAAGTCATTTGGCATATCCCGATGGGAATAGATACCTACCGGTTTCTCGTCTAAATTCCTTGCACAATTAAAATCGACGGGAAATACTAACTTTACCTGATGATGTTTCGACATTTGAATAATTTGGTGAGCTGTTGGTAGCAGTGCATCATCCACCAAGGAGTTCCCCACTTCCTTTCCCTGGGCCTTTAAAAAGGTAAAAGCCATACCTCCACCGATCAATATGGTATTGGCTTGATCTAAAAACCGATTAATCAATGACAGTTTACTATCGATTTTAGCGCCGCCCAGAATCAAGGTGACAGGTCTCTTGGGACGATCAAACGATTCTTTTAAAAATCGATATTCATTTTCCATTAAATAGCCCATTCCTTTTTGCTTGAAATGGTTCACGATGCCTACATTGGATGCATGGGATCTATGAGCCGTACCAAATGCATCATTGATGTACACATTTCCATGTTTCGATAATCGCATAGAAAATTCGGGATCATTTAAAGTTTCCTCCGGATGAAACCGAAGGTTTTCCAATAAATGTATTTCTCCATTGCTGACTCCCAGTGAAGTATTCCGGGCATCTTCACTAATACAGTCTTCAGAAAATTTGATGGGCATTTCTAAAAAGTCAGCCAGTGTTTCACCCACCGGAATTAAGCTCAAGTTTCGATCCACTTTTCCATTTGGTCTTCCTAAATGAGACATGAGTACGACACCGGCACCTTGCTTTAAACAATGTTGAATGGTCGGTAAAGAAGATCTTATTCGAAAATCGTCTCCAACCGCTCCTTTTTCAAGCGGAACATTAAAATCTACTCGAATCAGGACACGCTTATTCTTCAGATCAAATGTATCTAAATTTTTAATCATTTTTAATTGGACGGAGCAGACAATGTTGCCACGTGGACCTGTGTTGCACCTGCTTCTTTTAACGCAACAGCACAGGCAGAAGTTGTGGCGCCTGTCGTTAATACATCATCCACAATCAAGATAGATAAATCATTAACTTCTTTTATTACTTTAAACGCATGAGCCATATTTTCTAGTCTCTCTTGGCGATTCAAGGTTGTTTGTGAAACTGTGTAAAGAGTTCTTTTCAGCATTTTATTATCAAAAGGAATTTGCCACATTTTTGCGATCCCTTTACCAATCCAATCAGCCTGGTTATACCCTCTATCCCTCAATTTGGTTCTATGAAGCGGAACGGCTGTAATGGAATCAATAAAATTGAAATCTTCAATTCGTAAGAATTTTCCTAAATGATACCCTAATTCAAGTCCTAATTTAGCCCGGTCGGTGTATTTTAAGGAATGAATAACATGATCAAATTGATTTTTAAAGTACCACCCGGAATAAACGGAATCCAACCCCTGGCTAATATAGAGCGATGATACTCTGTTTTCCTTGGGAATAGCTTCAAAATGTTCCCAGCAATTTGAACAAATCGTTTCGTCTTCTTTATGAACAAGTCGATGACAGATGAGACATGTATTTGGATAAATCAGATTCAATAATAAACGGGTGACAATCTTAATCGAAACCATAGGAGAAAATTACATTTATATGAATCATTTTCATACGATATAAGGCAATTTAAGGTTAATTTTTACTATGAAGGATAGCTACACTTCAAGACCTGCTGATAAATTTTCACTCCAAGATCTAATATTAAACAGAGTTCATGAAATTTTGTTGATTGCCAGCCCCTATGATGCCTTTGTTATGGAGGAAGATGGAGGTTTGACTGAACAAATATTGCATGAATATATCGGGATGAATTTTAGTTATGCCCCACGAATATGGAGGGCGGAGACAGCGACTGAAGCAATGCGTATGCTCCATAACACTAAATTCGACCTTGTGATGGTTATGATACGAATATCAGATATGGATCCTATTTCTATTGCATCTCATATCAAATCTATCAGTGGAAATCTACCTATTGTATTACTGGTTTTTGACGAATCCGAATTAAAACAATTATCTGACAATATTCGAGAGACTGCCATTGATTACGTGTTTATCTGGTCGGGGAATGCAAATGTCTTTCTGGCGATTGTTAAACAAATTGAAGACAAGTTAAATATAGAACATGATGTATCTGTTGTTAATATACGATGCATTATTTTGATTGAGGATAAACCCAGATACTATTCAATGATATTGCCTTTGATCTATAAAGAAATCAGTCAAAATACAAAACAATTAATGGATAAAAGTTTGAATGATACAGAGCGGTTACTTCACATGAGAGCCAGACCAAAAATCCTGCTAGCAACCACTTATGAAGAAGCTCAATTTTATTTTAGAAAATACCAACATAATATTTTAGGTATTATTTCTGATATTCGGTTTCCACGAAATGGAATCCACGATAAAAACGCCGGCCAAGCATTCGTCCAATGGGCACGATCAAAAGATCCCTCTATCCCTATTCTTTTCCAATCCTCGAAGAATTTAAATAAAAAATTAGCTAAAAAACTTCGGGTGGACTTTATCCATAAAAAATCAAAATCTCTGCTAAAAGATCTGAGAAAGTTTATTGTGACGAACTTTGGCTTTGGAGATTTTATTTTTAAAACACCTGATGGAAAGGAAATTGAACGTGTGACCAATTTGGAAGAATTACGACACGCCATTCAAACCATTCCTAAGAGATCACTTGAATTTCATGCTGCCAGTAATCATTTCTCAAATTGGCTTGCAGCTCGGGGAGAATTTATCCTGGCTTCTAAAATCAGGCCTTTGGATTATCATACTTTCAAGAGCGATGAGGAGCATCGAAATGTATTGGTTTCATTGGTAGATGAATCTATTGCTGCCAAGAAGAAAACGCGTGTAGTCGATTTTCTTTCTGAACATTTTGATCCTACGAAAAATTTTGTCAGGCTATGCCCAGGTTCATTGGGTGGTAAAGCGAGGGGATTGGCTTTTATCAACTCATTGATGGATGACCAAAAACTATATGATTTATTCCCAAATGTCCAAATTCGGGTTCCCAGAGCCTATGTCATTGCCATAAATGAATTTGAACATTTTATGGAAGAAAATAACCTGTGGGATAAAGTATTGGCAGCAAAAAGTAACCATCAGGTTAATTCATTATTTTTAAAAGCTTCACTTTCGAAAGAAATGAAAAAATCCCTTAGCGCCATCATCAGAGAAATTAAATATCCCATTGCCGTTCGATCCTCGAGCCTTTTAGAAGATTCCCAGTACCAACCACTTTCAGGAATGTACGCGACCTATATGTTGCCCAATAGTGACAAAAGCAGAAGAGTCAGGCTTGATGAATTATGCCAGGCAATCAAACTGGTTTATGCCTCGATGTTTCATGAGGAAGCTTTAGCGCTAATTGATTCTTCCATTCACTCCTTTGAAGAAGAGAAAATGGCTGTAATCATTATGGAACTAATCGGACAAAAATACGAAAATCGATTTTATCCCACTTTCAGTGGAATCACCCAAAGTTTTAATTACTATCCCGTATCTTATATGAAACGGGATGAAGGGGTTGCTTTTGTGGCACTTGGCCTCGGAAGAACGGTTGCTGATGGAGAAAAATCCCTTCGATTTTCTCCTCAATACCCAGCCATCCTACCTCAATACTATTCCATCAAAGCAACTCTCGCTTCTTCTCAAAATACGTTTTATGCATTAAACCTAGATAAAAAAACTAATATTTCGCTCAAGGGAGAAACAGAAAATTTAGATTTGTACGACTTAACCGTATCAGAAAATGATCATGTACTTTCATGGGTAGGGAGTGTTGTTTCATCCGAAGACAATATTATTCGAGATTCACTTAAACAGAATGGGACCCGCGTTGTCTCGTTTGCCCCCATCTTAAAATTTGGTCTTTTTCCATTAGCGGAAATTCTAAATAAATTATTGGAAATGGGTAAACGTGCAATGGGATGTGAAATCGAAATTGAATTTGCAGTCAACTTATTTAGAGATGGTCGAAAACCAGATTTTTGCATACTTCAAATTAAACCGATGGTTTTAGTGTCCCAGGAGGATTTTTCTCATCAAATTGACTTATCCGATGAAAACATAATATGTAGAAGTTCGCTGACCCTTGGGAATGGTCAATTCAATGGTATTCAAGATATTGTATTAGTGGATATAGATCGTTTTGATGCAGCCAACAGCCAGGAAATTGCAAGGGAAATTGAAATCATCACCAAGGAAATACCAAAAAATACATCCTATATTCTTATGGGGCCTGGAAGATGGGGGACCGCTGACCCCTGGTTAGGTATTCCAGTAAAATGGCAGCAGATTACAGGTGCGAAAATAATTGTTGAAGTAGGAATGCCTGATTTTCCTGTCGATCCATCTTTTGGAAGCCACTTTTTTCAAAATATAACTTCCATGCGATTGGGTTATTTTACTATCAACCACAAATCCAAATCTGACAAAATCGATCTGGATTGGTTAAATAAACAACAAACAGTTAAAAAATTACTTTTTACCAAATGGATCAGGATAGAACGTCAATTAAATATTATTATTAATGGATTAAATGGTGAAGGACATATTTTAAAGCCATCCCCTGAAATTCAGGATATCATGGATGAACATGAAGCGTCGGGAATATAAAAAAGGGCCGTAAAAACAGCCCTTTTTTATATTGGGTTTTTATTATACTACACCCTGGTCGAGCATCGCGTCGGCTACTTTGATAAAACCGGCTATGTTTGCTCCCTTCAGGTAGTTAGCAAAACCTTCTTCTTTTCCATACTCAAGACATTTTGCATGAATATTCCGCATAATTTCATGAAGTCTGGTATCCACTTCTTCGCGGCTCCAATTTAGTCGCATGCTATTCTGACTCATTTCAAGTCCGGAAGTTGCCACACCACCCGCATTGGCTGCTTTCCCTGGGCCATAAAGAATTTTATTTTCCAGAAAAACATCAATCGCCTCTGGAAGAGATGGCATGTTCGCTCCTTCAGATACGCAGATGCAGCCATTCTTCAACAATTCAACGGCATCCTTACGATTGATTTCATTTTGGGTGGCGGATGGTAATGCAACATCACACTTTACTGACCACGGTCTCTTGCCTTCTAAATATTCACATCCATATTCATCAGCATATTCTTTAATTCGTCCTCGCTTTACATTTTTAAGTTCCATGACAAATTTAAGTTTATCTGAAGTAATCCCATCCGGATCAAATATGGCACCACTGGAATCGGATAAAGTGACTACTTTTCCACCCAATTCAGCGACTTTTTCTACCGAATATTGGGCGACATTTCCCGAACCGGAAATGGCAACCGTTTTTCCCTCAAACGACTCCCCTTTCGTGGCTAACATCTCTTTGGCGAAATAAACGTTTCCGTATCCGGTGGCTTCGGGGCGAACCAAACTTCCTCCCCAATTCAATCCTTTTCCAGTCAATACACCAGTAAATTCATTCCGAATTCTCTTATATTGACCAAATAAAAATCCGATTTCACGGCCTCCTACACCGATATCACCTGCTGGAATATCCGTGTTTGGGCCAATATGTCGGCATAATTCTGTCATGAATGATTGACAAAAACTCATGACTTCATTATCAGATTTACCCTTGGGGTCAAAATCGGATCCCCCTTTACCTCCACCCATGGGAAGAGTTGTCAGGCTGTTTTTAAAGACTTGCTCGAATCCTAGAAATTTGAGTATACTCAAATTCACTGATGAATGGAATCTTAATCCACCCTTATAGGGGCCAATTGCTGAATTAAATTCAACCCTGTACCCACGGTTAATTTCGATTTCACCTCTGTCGTTACGCCATGGAATCCGGAACATGATGACTCTTTCCGGTTCAACGATACGATCTAAAATTCTTGCATGTATATATTGTGGATTGTCCTGGATAAAATTCCATAAACTTGTGACTACTTCCTCAACAGCCTGATGGAATTCCTGCTCACCAGCTGTATGAGAAATTAAATTATCCATGAAATCTTGAACTGACGTGTACATGACCATTATTAGTTTTCTCCGTAATTTATTAAGATTTTATTGTCCGAAATTACAGAGCTAAATATATCCAATCATAAATATTTTACTGTCTTTTACCATTGTATTTGCACGTTGAAAATTCTAATTTTGCTGGCTTCTTTTACAGGTAAAATATTTGGATGGCTTCCTTCCTTACCTTCCTTCATTGTAAATTTGGTAGATAGGTAATGGGTCAATCATTGGCGGCGTAGCTCAGCTGGTTAGAGCATCGGAATCATAATCCGAGTGTCCGGGGTTCGAGTCCCTGCGCCGCTACAGGGAAGCACCTGATCCTTTCCGTTCTTAATTGTATTATTTGTCACCCTGCAGACGTTTTTATTCTGTCGATTCATGTAACATTTATCGTTAATCAACGGTGTATTCATGAAACAATCAGTAAAAGCGATTTCCATTTTATTGCTAGTCAACGGATTATTGATTGGTAAAAACCTGTCAATCACTTCAGTAAATTTTCTGGATAATTTCGAACTACTTGACGTATATATCCACAACCGTCTTGGGACAGATTATGCCTTTGTTACCGGCGGTCTCGGTGGTCTGAATATTGTTGATATCAGTAATCCTTCGGAAGTCCAGGTTATCAGTGAATATTTTTCTTACAACTGCGATTTCGGTCGAATTTATTCATGGTCTACCAGCGAAAATTATGCCTATGGGGCAGGCCGTGAGTGCGGTTTGGAAGTCATAGACATCCTTAATCTGGACCAACCGATCCATGTTCGTACTATGACAGAATTAGTCAATAATGAAGTTGTGCGATATGAACATACTGAAGTCCAAAATGATCTCTTGTTCGCATCAAGGCATCAACATGGAGTCGAAATATTTGACATTCATGTTCCATCCACACCGAATCCTCTGGCAACTGTACCTACTGAAAATGCCTGGTCCACTCTCGCAGACGGTAATTATCTTTATGTTGCTGATGGGAGTTACGGCCTAAAAATTATCGATATTTCTATTCCATCCAATGCCAATGTTATCTCAGCTGTGCCTACCAGTGGAACAGCAAAAGATATTGCCAAATCTGGAGATTTTCTCTTTATTGCTGTCGGAGCAGCCGGTGCGGATATGTTTGACGTTTCTGATCATAATAATCCGGTATTAATGTCCAATTATAATACATCTGGTTATGCGTCCCGCATTGCTGTTTTTGATTCGATCGTGGCTGTTTCCGATTGGGACGATGTTGAAGTGATGTCCTTCAGCAGTGGGAATCTTGAACTGGTAGGATATAAAAAAACCGGTGGACGAGTCATGGCATTGGCCATGGTGAATCAATTCATTTATTCTGCTGAATGGTTAAAAATGATTGTATTTGAATATGGTCAGGTGGAAACTGCTGATATCGACTTTTCAACAGTGAACGTTTCTTTTTCCCGTGTGGCCAGTGGCAACAGTGGAACCAGGGGACTGGTGGTTGAAAATAATGGATTATCCCCGTTAACTATCGATGGAATTGTCATCAATTCATCTGATTTTCTTCTTCAGTTCAATTCCGATCCCATCCAGCCGGGAGAATCCAGAACCGGAATCATTACTTACACTCCCCAGAGCAACCAATGGCAAACGCAATTGGAATTCCATACCAATGACCGGGATGAAGAAATCGGAAAGGTAAAATTGACTGGCAATTTTCCGTTTGGCCCCATGCCTGGGGATTCTACACCCGACTTTACATTACCAGTAGTTAATGGTGCAGGCAATTTAAGTTTAAGCGATTTGGCGGGTCAACCGGTTGTCATTGCCTTTTTTACCGGATGGTGACCCGTGTGTGCTCCGGAGTTTTCGGACATAGAAATATCCATTTGGCAAGAATATCAAGATGATGGAATTCAGGTGGTGGGAATTTCAAATGAGCCTATTGAAGTCATTCAAAATTTTATTGCAGACCAGGGAATTACCTTTCCCATTTTACAGGATAATGCCGGAGTCTACGGAAATTACAACATTCCGGGTGGTCAATCTCCCTTTCCCAGGGATTATATTGTTGACAGCCATGGGGTACTTCTTTTGTCCAAAACAGAGTATGATCCAGGAGAAATGATAAATATTATTGAAGGACTGTTGAACGATGAGGTAAAAACAGGCCCGGACGCTAATCTGCAGATTCCGGAAGCCATTAAACTTCTTCCCAATTATCCAAATCCTTTTAATCCAGCCACCACGTTGAATTTTACCTTGACCACATCATCTGCAATCTCCTTGGATATCGTCAACCTCAAAGCTCGCGTGGTGGCAAACCTATTGACTCACCAGGTTTTACCTTCGGGATCCCATGACATTCGATGGCAGGGTATAGATGATCAGGGGAATCCATTGCCATCCGGACTCTATTTTGTTCGACTCCGTACAGATAATCAATTTTTAACTCGAAAGGTTATGTTAATCAAATGAAAATAATTTCAATTATCAGTACTCTACTTTTATTTCTCAATGCCCAAACTTATGAAATTGGATCCCGTCTTTCTGTGGATCATCAATTGACAGAAATATATGCCTGTGCCAACGATTCCGGACCCGTATCATTAGCGGATTACAATGGAAATCTGAACGGTGGAAATTTTCATATCATTTTATTGAATTTTTTTACTTCATGGTGTACTAACTGTCAGGCAGAAACTCCGCTACTGTTCGGATTGAATGAACAATACCGGGATCAGGGTCTGACCCTTTTATCACTGGGCCGTCAATGGGATTATCCATATAGTTGTCAGGGATGGGCTGATTTGGGCTTGTATAATCCTGTTCTGGATGACGACACAACGTCCGTCTGGTCATGGTTTGGATTGGGTTATGTTCCTCAACAGGTTATTTTAGATCATAATATGAATGTCCGTTATAATGATTATGGATTTGATGCGGCAGAAATATCCTATGTGATTGAAACACTGATTAGTGAAATGCAAACGGTCAGTATTGAGGATGAATATATTGCCGATCGTTTTGAAATAACACCACCCTATCCTAATCCGTTTAACTCACAATTCACCTGGAAATTGAATCTTCAAAAAGAAACCTATGTTGAAGCAAATATTATTGATTTGTCCGGAAGAGTCGTTGACACTATTACTGAAAAGACACTACCAAGGGGCTCTTATACATTTACAAAATCAATGGATCATATATCTTCGGGAATATATTTTCTCGATGTGGCAACTCCATTTTATCGTAAAACACATAAAATGGTTTTTTTAAAGTAAAGGAAAAATATTGAAATTCTATTTTTACATTCCTTTTCTTTTTCTTTTATCCGGATGTGAAGAAAAAAGTCAGAATCAACTGGGATCACTTGAATGGACCATTGACACCAACTATTTGAGAATGGGATGCTTCAGCGGGAAAGATTGTATTCCGAGTCTCCAGTCACCCAACGAATCGGATATCAATGGTGACCATCTAACCTTTTTGAATGATCCGGATCTGGTGGTGGGTGTTTGGGACGGCAATCAATATAGAGCATTTCCACATGCTATTCTGGACTGGCACGAGATTATTAATGAAAATGGGTACAGTATTTCCTATTGTCCCCTCACCGGAAGCGCACTCCATATTAAAACAGACAGCGAATTTGGTGTATCCGGTTATTTGTTTAACAGTAATCTGATTATGTATGACCGAAACTCCGATAGTCACTGGCCCCAAATGCTTTTAAAATCAGCCGAAGGATCCAGACAAGGAGATCGGTTGAAATTGAGGCCTCTGATTGAAACCAAATGGTCGACTTGGAAAAAATTATTCCCTAATTCTAAAGTGGTTAATTCTCAAACAGGCTTTTCCAGAGATTACAATGAATATCCCTATGGAAGATATCGCTCCTGTAACTCTGCCAGTTGTAATGACTATATATATTTTCCCATTCCACCCATTGATGAACGATTGCCTGCCAAAACAAGAGTACTTTCAATCATTACTGAAACCACTCAAATTGCTTATCCCATCAATTCTTTTACAGAGCCAACCATTCTAAACAAAACCATTGACGGCCATTCATATTCTATTATTCTTTCTTCTAATGATAACCTGGGAGTGGCTTTTAAAACATCCTCACCACTGTCCATCTCCCTGTGGGATACTAACAATGGTCTTATTACTCTCGAAGATAGCAACGGTCATCAATACAATATATTGGGTCGATCGATTGATGGCGAGTCAGAGGATTTAACGGCGGCAACATCCTTTATTTCTTATTGGTTTTCTCAAGCGGCCTTTTACCCCGATACCGAAATTCACTTATGATTCGATTGTGGATAATTTTCTTAATTAGTCTGGTATTTTTCACCCCGGTGAAGGGACAGGTCTGCTGCTCTCTGGTGGGGGCAGTTGATCATGGAGGTGGAACATCTGCCAATCAGTGGAATATTCAATGGCCGTCCCGGTTTGACGATCATTCATCATTTAAATGGTTGATTGGATTTAACACCATTCATACATCCGATAATGTTCTAAATATTCGATATAGAGGGGTCACCAGTCTCCATATTCAAATTTCACACTATATGGGGGAAAACACCTTAGGTTATGTCCAGGTGGAAGGAAGCAGGCTACGTTTAGAAGAATCATTATCTTACCAAAATAGCAGGAGTGCGGTTCACCAATTGGGTTACCGTCTGGGTATACGGTATTTATTACCTCATAATACCGGGTATACATTTGGTGAATTGAGTCTTCCCGATAAACCGCAATATTCCAATAAAGATTTCCCCTTTAAAACAGGGACTGTCCCCAGTATAGCTGTGGGATGGATTAACCATTTCTCCACTCCTTGGGCCGACAGATTCCCATCTGTTTTTCCTGATATTACTTATTCATTTACCTACGGACATAATTTGGAAATCCGGGATAATATCTATCTTGATCAGCCTTTTTATGGTCATATCTCTTCTACCCTTTTTATTACCAAACTGTTTTCTGTCTCTCCATTCACCACAATCGAAACACAAAAACTATTGGCGCCTCTATCCCCCTGGGAATCAGAACGTCAGTCCCGTTGGTTAAGTGTTATCCGCTTCGGTATTGATGTGACTCCCATTCGATCTTCTTGGAACAGGCTTCATTTTCGTTTGTCATTTCCCCTGCTATACCGGTCTTCGAGTGGTGGTTTTCCTGATGGAACAGAACCGGTTCCAAGACTATCACTTTCATTCAATACAGCCGGATACATTCGCTGATGGAAGTAATCTATTCTACCTTAATGCCATAACCGTTCTATGTCCAAAGTAAAACCATTTCTCTACTTTTTTTCTATTACTTTGTCAATTTTTTTCGCATCCGGATGTGCCGCAAGTCCATCTAAATTGAATACTTTTATGGGAATGGACTGGTCTGTTAATACCCGATTTATTCTCCATGGGTGTCCCCGAAAAGATTGCATCCCCAGTTTGAAAAACCCAAAAAGATCGACTGCAAATGGTAACCATATTGATTTTATAAACGATGATGATCTGGTGGTAGGTGTTTGGAGTCCTGATGGTTGGACAGCTTACCCTCATTCTGTACTCAACTGGCATGAAATCGTCAATGAAACCGGCTACACTATTTCTTATTGTCCTCTAACAGGAAGTGCATTAAATATTAAGAGTGAAAACGAATTTGGTGTTTCCGGATTACTCTATAATAGTAACCTGATTATGTATGATCGGGAAACAGACAGTTACTGGCCCCAGTTGTCCCTGGGATCAGCAGCGGGAGAATTAAAGGGAACGACTCTCCAATTGCAGCCAATACTGGAAACAACATGGAAAACCTGGAAATCTCTTTACCCGGATACCAAAGTCATCAATGACCAGACAAATTATTCTCGAAATTATGATTTTTATCCTTATGGTAAATACAAAACATGCAATTCCAGAAAATGCAGGGATTACCTATTTTTTCCTGTTGCCTACGAAGACAACCGACTGCCTGCAAAGGAACGTATCCTCGCCCTTGTTGGAAAGGATGGGCACGCAAAAGCATTCTCCATTCGACATTTTAATAAACCGGTGATTATCCAGGGAGATTTAGATGGGGATCATTTTAATGTGGTGATTTCAGGTCAGGACAATATTGCCATTGCATTTATGACAGAAAAAGATTTGTGGATAAAGAATTGGAATATCAACGAAGGAGATATTACCCTGGCCACCAAGTCCACCGGTGAATCGTTTGATATATTGGGCGTATCAAAAACTGTTAAAGGTAAACATCTGAAATCTGCCAATGGATTTATTGCATATTGGTTCTCGGTGATTGCGTACTACCCCAACACAGAATTATTTCAATAAAATAATCTTCTTATTGGGAGCAAAATCTTATTGTTTAATGATTGATTGATACTGAAATGGGTGGATTAAAGGTAGTCCCATTTCTGTATATAATGATGGAGGAACCCCAATATCTGCCACATATAATTCACCAATAAATTCAGCTGCTGATTTCTTCAATAGTCCTGTTTTCGGTAGAGCAAGTGTCATGGTAGCAGAAGCCTTTACGCATATTCCTGGTTGTTTTCCAGAGGTGCCATCTATGCCGGAAGGAACATCCAAAGATATAATATCTGTGTTAGATTTCACCATCTCTTTTGCCAAGAATGCAGTCCATCCTCTCAGCGCTCCCTTGAGACTATATCCAACCAGAGCATCTATAATTAAATCTGCTTTATCAAGTAATTGTCCAATCGCATTCTGTTGATTGGCGTTAATGAATGGTACGCTCATTTTTTTTAATGTTTTCCAATGGACTGCAGGAACTGGTTTTAATTCATTATCCGAACTCGTTAAAATTACCGTCACATGATGTCCCCAATTTTCCAAAAATCGTGCAGACACCATCCCGCCTCCACCATTATTTCCCTTACCGGCAGAAACCACGATATGAAATGGACCCGGTCTATCTGAATGGTTTTGAATCCATTTGAGAGATAAACGGGCCAGGTTTTGTCCGGCATGTTCCATCATTTGTGGTAGACTAATATGGAAATTTTCCATCATTAGACGGTCTACTTCCTTCATTTGATCAACGGTGATGGCCGGTAAGAATAAATCAGCCATTTCCTTTTTTCAAAACATCCTTCAGTCGTGCTGCAGAATGAAATCCCGCTTGTTGATATAGTTGATTACCGTTTGAATCAAACATCAAAATGGTGGGTAATGCTTTCACGCCATATTGTTTGGCCAATACCATTCCTTCCTGGGTATCCACATCTACTTTAATGGTGATAAACTGATCTAATGCTTTCTGAACTCCAGAATCAGTAAAAGTTTCTTGATCCATTTTCCGGCAGAAGTGGCACCAATCTGCGTGGAATTTAACCAACACGCCCTTATTTTCTGTTTTTCCGGCCACCAGTGCTTCATCTAATGGATAGGAGGAAAAAACATCTTTACTTCCCGCCATCAATAAAGTAGCCGTTAATCCAATCATTATCATTTTGTTAAACATAGTCGTTTCCTTTTCAAATTTGATGAAAAATATTACACCATTCATTAGAAATCCTTTGTCGGGGACACGACACCTTGCGATATTTTTGAATCATTATCAGAGAGGCTCATACTCTATGATTCTGTAGAATATTTCGATTGTCGGTGCTGACAAGATACCGTAATTTATTGCCGATTTAATATTTTGAACTTCCTTGAATACCCATGTTTAACTTCACTCTCAACATTTTAATATGATCATTACGATTACCACCAGGAATATTCTTTTGATTTCAATGATAATTTTTACTTCTTGTTCTGTAAACCGCTTGGCCGACAAGATTTATTATAACGGAAATATCTGGACGGGAAACAAAAACCGTCCCCACGCTGAGTTCATTGCCGTAAAAGGTGAAGAAATTTTAGCAGTCGGTTCTAACTACAAAGCAGTTCAAGGTTCTGATACTAAATTAATCGATCTTTCGGGTCAATTTGTTGTACCCGGATTCATTGATAATCATACCCACTTTATGGGTGGGGGATTCCAGCTCATGAGTATCAACCTCCGAGATGTGAACAGCAAAGAGGAATTCATCCGACATGTTGAGGAATATGTAGAGGATATTCCCGAAGGACAATGGATCTTGGGCGGGAAATGGGATCACGAAATGTGGGGTGGTGAATTACCTTCCACAGAATGGATCGATTCCTTGACGAAAGACATTCCCCTATTGTTAAGCCGGTTGGATGGACATATGGCTCTGGCGAATTCTAAAGCGCTGGAATTGGCTGGAATTACGAAAGAGACTCCTGATCCTTCCGGGGGATTGATCGAACGAGATGGAAGTGGCTTACCTACGGGTATTCTACGTGATGAAGCGATTGAACTGATCAGGGGCGTCATTCCTGATAAATCTGATGAAGAAATGGATGATGCGTTGGAGAAATCAATGGAATATGCCGCATCCCTGGGTTTAACCCAAATTCATGATATGTGCAGTTGGGATGACTTGGAAACATACATACGGAATAAAGAAAAACTGACACTTCGCATTTATGCACTCCCCTGGTACACACACTTGAATGAATTGGTTGATTACAAAAAGCAACATGGGAGTGGTGATGACCGGCTGCGCTGGCATGGAATGAAAGCAATGCTGGACGGTTCCCTGGGCTCCCGGACCGCGTGGATGCACGAACCGTATAAAGACGATCCGAATACGTCAGGATTGGTCGTTTCTGATGACACATTAAAATTAAGACAAATTTTACGAAGTGCTGATGAAGCCGGATTGCAACTGGCGATTCATGCCATTGGAACGCGTGCGAATGAGTGGGTATTGGATGAGTACCAGCAAATTGTAATGGACAATGGAAAAAGAGACCGCCGTCCACGAATTGAACATTCACAACATTTATTACCTAAAGACATAAAACGTTTCAGTATGAACGGTATTACTGCATCCATGCAGCCCGCTCATTTATACGATGATGGCGCCTGGGCTCATAAGC
The DNA here is from genome assembly GCA_964466265.1 of uncultured bacterium. Taxonomy (GTDB): domain Bacteria; phylum Fidelibacterota; class Marinisomatia; order Marinisomatales; family TCS55; genus JADFRD01. The sequence goes on from CAYXMX010000024.1 coordinate 29,778, forward strand.
GAGTTCGCAATAATGTTCTTGAAGGAACCTATGTTTTTAAAACACTATTAGAGTCTGGAGCCAATGTAACATTTGGTTCTGACTGGCCTGTGGCTTCTCTTGATCCGCTCATGGGGATTTATACTGCCGTCACACGTCACACGCGTGATGGGAAAAATCCCAACGGTTGGTATTCCCAAGAAAAGATCTCTGTTGAAGATGCGATTCGCTGCTACACAATTAACAGCGCTTATGCCGGTTTTCAGAAAGAAAAGTTGGGTACCCTTGAATCAGGAAAACTTGCGGATTTTGTTGTGCTATCTAAAGACATCACCACTATTGAACCTGAAGAAATATTGAATACAACCGTGGTGAGGACGGTGGTTGGCGGGAAAGATGTTTATGTTATTACTGAATAAAAACAAAAAATATTTGTCATTTCAATAAAACCATCTTCTTCGACTCCACGAATTCTCCGGCCTCTACCTTGTATAAATA
>CAYXMX010000025.1:0-29603 GCA_964466265.1 uncultured bacterium
TAATTAAGTACAAGGTTCATATACTTAAGGAGTTCTCATGGATTTAGGAACAGCAATAGGACTTATCGCCGGAGTGGCAATCATCGGCTTGGGCGTTATCCGCAATGGGGGTGACATTTACTGGTTTTACAATCTGAATTCAATACTGATAGTGTTGGGAGGAACTTTTTCTGCCACATTGGTCAATTACCCCATAAGGAATGTATTGAATATATTCCGGGTGGTTAAAAATGTATTTACCAGTGAAGATTTCAATTATCAGAACATGATAAACCAAATTGTGGAAAAGGCTGAAAAAGCAAGGAAAAACGGCGTTATTTCTCTGGAAGCTGATCTTCCAAGCATTGAAGATTCCTTTTTCAGAAATGGCATTGAATTGGCCATTAATGAGAGAGATTCCGGCCTTCTGCGCACTTATTTACGATTAGAACTAAACAATTTAGAACGTCGCCATGCCATGGGGCAGGAAATATTTTTTTATATGGGTGCTTATGCGCCTGCTTTTGGTATGCTGGGAACCATTATTGGTTTAATTATCATGATGAATAATTTTTCAGGAGCAGGGAACGGACAGGAAGTAGATGCCATGTCCTTTGATGTTGCTCAGAAATTTGCTGAACTGCTTTCCGGAATGGGCTTAGCATTAATTACCACTTTCTATGGTGTTTTCTTGGCGAATCTTGTCTTTTTGCCCATCGGTGGGAAACTGAAACGAAAATCAGAAAATGAAATGATGCTAAAAAATATTGTGGTGGAAGGTATTATTAGTATTCACAGGAAAGATCATCCACTTCTCATTAGAGAAAAATTAATGACATTTGTTCCCAGAATGGATAGAGAAAAGGAAAGTTAGCTTTTGGCAAATAAATCAATAGCTGTTTCTGCCGAAGAAGCCGGAGCAAAAAGCACAGCCTGGGCTCTGACCTATGCCGACCTGGTCACATTATTATTAACTTTTTTTATTTTATTGCTGGTGATCCTGAATGATGCAGAAAAACATATTGATCGCGTCATCAATATGCTGTTGGATGACACTTACGAAGAACTGAAAGAAAGCGTAGAGTCTTCCTATGTTACCGTAGAGAGAGTTACAAAAGGCGTAAAAATTACTATGGCAAGTGGTCGACTGTTCAAGTCCATGGACGCTGAAGTTCAACCGATGGTATATCCTTTGTTAAAACAGATTGGAGGTATCATCCGTGTTTCAAAAGTTCTCAATGTACACGATGATCCAAAATATGATAAGCTAATAGAAGCTATCGAAAAAAGGAGCGGTTTTCTCAATGTAGAAATTCGATGCGAAGGACACACGGATGACCTTCCCCTTCCTGAAAACGCCCAATATGCCAGTAACTGGGATTTGTCGACGGCTCGTGCTTTAAATATCGTTAAACTTTTGAGCAATTTTTCACATATTCCGGAAAGCAAATTTTCTGCCATGGGGTATGGGGAATATCGCCCGGTAATCAATGTCAATAATGTTGGGAAAAATAGTCTGAATATTATGGCTGCCAGAGCCAGAAACAGAAGAGTGGAAATTTATTTGGACGCATTTATTAAAACGCGCACTCTCACTCTTTAACTCAGTATGAAATATTTCTTATTATGGTTACTTCCATTTTTCCTTGCAGCTCAAGAGACAGAAACAATAAAAAAAACAGAAATATATTCTTCTCCTGATAAATCAAAGAAAATATCTATTGGAGAACTATATCCGGGAATAAAAGTCAACAAGCTGAAAAAAGATAAAACGGGGAAATTTATTAAAGCAACGATTGAATTTTATATCCCGATTGAATCATTGGAAGAAGGAAGAGTCTCCCACCCTGCCGGGGTTGAGCAGATTGCAGATAATGCGAAATACACATTATTAAATGCGACAAAAAATGGGAAGAGAATCAAAATATCATTAAAAATTTCGAACAATCATTCTTCCAAAGAACTAGACTTTTCAGCCATGGCCCTATTGAAGGTTATTGGCAAAGGGGAAAACAAAGGCGAATTAAATCCCTTTGAAGGAAAATATCAAGACCTGGCCATTCTCAAGCCTAATCAGTCAATTACAGCAAAACTTATTTATGATTTTAAGTCAGAACCAAAGAATGTTGAATTAATTTGTAGCGGGAAAATGGGAGGTGATAAGGTCTATTATAATCTTGGGTTTTGATTCATTCATCTGGTTTGGGTATCACCTTATAAACTTTTTCGCCTTTTTTTGCCATGCGATACCGTTCCCGAGCTAGTTTTTCAATATATTTATCATCAGTCTCCAAGCGGGTTTTTTCAGTTTTTAGTTGTTGTTGTTCCTCCCGGTAATCAGCAATCATTTTTTGAATTTCAGCTCGTTCATTCCGCAAGCGGTATAACTGATAAATACCGTGGTCACCAAAAAAGAATATAATTAGTAGTACAATACTACCCAAAATCAGAATTGTTCGTACAATTTTTTTCTGTATTTCTATCCCTTGCGAAGGACGTCTTTTTTTTCTCCTCCTTTGCAATGAAGAATAACGTCTCACGATTTACCCAACACCTCCATACCGGGATAAACAGCTCGATCTCCGAGCTTTTCTTCAATTCGTAATAGTTGATTATATTTACAGATTCGATCTGTTCTAGAAGCAGATCCTGTTTTGATTTGCCCCATTCCCATGGCCACGGTGAAATCAGCTATCGTCGTATCTTCTGTTTCACCGGATCGGTGGGATATGACCACACCATATTCATTTTGTTTGGCAAGTTGGACTGCATCAATGGTTTCGCTGACTGTGCCAATCTGATTTAACTTAATCAAGATTGAATTCATGGATTTTTCATCAATGGCTCTTTGGAATCGGGCGAGATTGGTTACCGTGAGATCGTCACCAACAATCTGTATTTGATGACCCAATTTTGCATTCATTTTTTGCCATCCATCCCAGTCATCTTCTGCTAATCCATCCTCAATAGATACGATGGGATATCGATCAATTAATGTTGAATAATAATCAATCATTTCTTCGGAAGATAGGGATCGTCCTTCGGAATCCAAATGGTAAAGACCGTCTCTGTATATTTCACTGGCAGCCGTATCCAGAGCCAGAAAAATATCTTTTCCTGTCTTGTATCCTGAGGAATCAATGGCTTCTAATATGACTTCAATGGCTTCTTCATTGCTGTGTAGATTCGGTGCAAATCCTCCTTCATCTCCCACTGATGTACTTAATCCTTTCGCTTTTAGAACAGATTTAAGATGGTGAAATGTTTCGACACCCATTTGAAGCGCTTGGGAAAAAGTAGATGCCCCAATGGGGCAAACCATAAATTCCTGAATATCTACATTATTATCAGCATGTGTCCCACCATTAAGGATGTTCATCATGGGGATGGGTAGCGTTCTGGCGCCGTCCCCACCCAGAGATTGAAATAAGGGCTTTTTTCGGCTGATCGCCATGGCGCGAGCACTGGCCATGGAAACACCCAGAATGGCATTGGCCCCCAATTTGGATTTATGATCGGTCCCATCCAAATGAATCATCAATTTGTCTAGGGCTCTTTGATCCTCTGCATCCACTCCTTTAACTGCAGAACCTAAAATATTTTGCGCATTCTCAACGGCCTGGAGGACCCCTTTTCCTAGAAAACGCTTTGGATCTCCATCCCGCAGTTCTGCTGCTTCATGCTCTCCAGTGGAAGCACCGGATGGAACAATGGCTCGGCCCAGACTGCCGTCATTCAATAATACGTCCACCTCAATGGTTGGATTTCCCCTGGAATCAAAGATTTCCCGAGCGGCCACGTGTGAAATACAGGTATCAGACATAAAAAACTCCTAAATAATATAGATCAAATTAGAAAGGCAAAATTAGCGGTGCAAATGTAATTCAAACAGGAATTGTTTTCGGAAACTTCTCCACCTAATTTTTCGTTTTAATAATCCAATGATTTTACCGAAAAGATACGACCAACGCCCGGAACAATGGGACCTGTTTGTTACCAGAGCAAACAACGGTACCTTGTTTCATACACGAAAATTCCTATCCTATCACCCGGAGGGGCGATTCAATGACCATAGTCTGGAATTTTATAAAAAAGAAAAATTAATCAGTGTCTTTCCGGCAGCAGAAAAGAGAATTGAGAACGATCGCTGGCTGGTCTCCCACCCCGGAGCATCCGTAGGGTCGCTAGTGGTTTCTGAGGACTTGGCTTTTGCGGATGCATTGGCGCTGGTTGAAAAACTTATACACTATTCAAAAAAGAATGGATTTACCGGAATCCGCCTGACCCAACCACCCACCATTTACAGTAAACGTCTTTCTCATTATATTGATTATGCTTTAATCCAAAACGGTTTTCAATATGTGAAAAGGGAAGTTTCCAGTGTTTTATTTTTGGAATCCACCATAGAAAAAACACTCCTCAAATTTAAACCTACCCATCGGACAGCAGTTCGTAAAGCAGAAAAATCGGGTGTTGAAATCCGCCAATCTGAGGATTTCCAATCCTTTTATGATATTTTAGGGAGAAACCTGAGTATTCGTCATCACGTAACCCCGACCCATTCTTTGGATGAATTAATCGCCTTAAAACAGTTATTTCCGAACAAAGTTCAACTCTTCGGTGCTTTTTTAAAGGATAGAATGATTGCAGGTGTTGTGAATTTCATTACCACCGATCACGTGGTATTGGCCTTTTATATCAGTCATGATAATGACTATCAGGAATACCGTCCCATCAATTTATTATTTTTTAAAATATTTGAATGGGCGATCGCCAAAGGATTTGATGTATTCGATTTTGGTATATTTACTGTAAAAGAAGAACCCAATATGGGTCTGGCTCGATTTAAGGAAAATTTCGGCGCCAGCGGCCAGTTCAGGGATACGTTAGAATTGCGTTTCTAATTCTGTGTATAACCAAATAAAAAAACTGTCACTTCAATCAGTTATTTATGGAGTGGGGCACATTATGACCCGGCTGGTTACTTTTTTCCTTCTTCCTCTATATACCAACGTATTCACGGAGGTGGAGTATGGAGTGATTTCACTTGCCTATGCTTTTATTGGTTTCGCACTGATTCTTTTCCGGTATGGCATGGACAGTGCATTAATGAAATTTTATATTACCGATGATCTGGATGAGAAACAGGGTGTTTTTTCAACCATCTGGACTTTACAGCTTATTTCCAGCGTGGTTTTTTCACTTTTCATTATTGGTTTTTCATCCTCCCTTTCTCCAATAATTCTGGGTCGTGATGCCGGGACTACCACCACTAAATTAATAGCAATTATTTTAGCCATGGATGTTCTTTGGAATCTGCCAGTTCTGATTTTGAGGAATGAGGAAAGACCTGGAAAATTTGTAGGTTTAAATTTATTTAATGTCCTGATGACCATTGGATTTAATTTTTATTTTGTGGTGATAATGGAATTGGGAATCCACGGTGTGTTTTATGGGAATATCGCTGCATCCGGTCTCATGATATTGGTTTCTTTTCCATTGGTAATTCAACGTTTTAAAATTCGATTGTTGTCTAAAAAACTGTTGAAAAGAATACTCAAATTCGGACTTCCTTTTGTTCCGGCAGGAATCTTCACCATGGTCATGGAACTGGCCGATCGTTATTTACTGGAGTGGATGGTGGGAACGTCAGCCGTTGGATTATATTCAGCTGGGTATAAATTGGGAATGTTCGGACTATTAATGGTGATGGGATTTAATATGGGTTGGACACCATTCTTTCTTCAAAAAGGGAAGGAAAAAAATGCACCGGAAATGTTTTCTCGCATTACGAATTATTTTTTAGCTGTATACGGATTGATTGCTGTTATTCTGATTTTTATTATCCACGATCTTGTCCGGTTAAATATCGGGTCATATTCTTTTTTGGGAGAAGCCTTTTGGTCTTCAACCGCCATTGCCCCCGTTATTTTTCTGGCCTATTTCTTTTTCGGTCTTTATGTGTTACAACTGCCAGCTGTTTACATGCCGGAGAAAACAAAATGGGTTCCTGTTTTCCGAGCTGTGGGAGCCATCACCAACGTTGGATTGAATATACTGGTTATTCCGAAATACGGTGCATTGGGAGCTGCCTGGGCCACGGTGGGCGCCCAGGCCATGATGTCACTGTCTATTTTTATTGCCACCCGCAAAGAGTATAAAATCCCTTTTCGTACTATCGGAATTATTATACCATTTATGGCCATCCTCGGGGCGATGATGCTCACCGGCCCGGCAATGGTAAAAACGGGTTACATTATTGGATATTTGCTTATTTGGATCTTCCTGGTATCCGATAAAAAAGAACGTCGATTTCTGATACAAAAAATATCATGATTATCATGGTCTCCAGTGGTCACCGGCCGGACGATGAACGGATTTATCACCGGGAAATTCAGTCTCTGCTCAAGACCGGTTTTAATCTATTATATTTCACCCGGTGGGACGGGGAAATGGATTTATCAGACGGAAACCTGACCCATATAAATATACCTCGAAAAACAACCCCCATTAAAAATTATATTCAGATGATACTGAATCAATTATCAGATTATACAAACCTGAAAGTTCTCCATATCCACGAATTTGATTTACTGCCATTGGCAAAGAACCTGAAGAAAAAACAGTCCATTCGCGTTTTTTATGATGTTCATGATACATTGATGGCCATGTGGGAGACCTTTTCTTCCAGGAAAGGGCTGGTTAAAAAACTGGTGAATAAATCGCTTTCCTTCTTTGAATTATCTCATTTGATGTATGTGGACGAAGTGATCCTGGCCAACAAAGTAATGAATGAGAATGATTATAAACAAAAGGGTCTTCACACCACGGTAGTGGAAAATTATCCAAGGCTGGACTATGTTGGAAAAGAATCCCGCTTATCATCTAATCCAACAATCCTTTACCAGGGACAAATCAGTGTGGATCGGGGAATCCACATTTTGGTTGATGCGTTTAAAATATTAAATAATGTGTTTCCAGGTGCACGGTTAAAAATCATTGGGAAAGCGCGCCCGCTATCTTTTAAAGATTTATTAATAGAAAAAATAAAATCAACAGAGATCGAAACATTGATTGAATTATTGGATACCGTTCCCCATGAACTCGTCTGGGAACATATGGCGAATGCGGATATCGGCATTATTCCATCCTTATCGACACCGAGGGTAATGGTTGATACACCGACAAAACTATTTGAATATATGGCGTCCGGTTGTCCGGTGGTCGCCACTGACTTACCACCGGTCAGGCATTTTCTTGAAGGTGCGGGTGAATTGGTAGAACCCGGATCCTCGGAAGCTCTGGCGAAAGGCATATTAACCATCCTTCAAAATGAAATATTATTTCAAGAATATTCATCAACCGGAATGAAAAGAATAGTTGAACAATATCACTGGGAGGTTGCTGAAAAGAAATTAATTAATCTTTATCAGCAGAATCATCAATGAGAATACTCTACATTGCTCCCGAAAATACAGTGGGGACACTGAGTTTGTGGAAGCAGGCCCACGAAGCCAGGGGAAATGAATGTACATTTATTACTTTATATCCAACGAAACACCATTATGAACCGGGAATATGTCTGAACCTGCCACTGGTAAAAGCAAGTCCCTGGTATATGCAGGGACGTCATCGTTATTATCAGTTGACCAGAGGGAAAGGCGGTGACTATCAAGAAAAAGATGGTTATCCACCGGTTTGGGTACCCGATTCGATCTTGGAACAATGGTATTTTCAATTTCGCGACTGGTTGTGGCATTTTAAAATTGAGCCTGCCATCAAAGAATTAGGGCTGTTGGATTATGATATTTATCATCTGGAATGGGGATTAGAATTTTACCGTGATGGACGGTTCGCTCAACGAATAAACGACAATGGGAAACCAATTATTTGTACTTACCACGGTCAGGATTTGCGTACCAGAGGCGTCATTTCTGAAATAGATCAGGTCAGTCGTTTAAATCTCACTAGCGAACTGGATCTGTTGTCAAAACATCCTGACCTGAACTACTTATTTCTGCCCTATAATACCGGTCAGTTTGATCCAGCGACTGATAGGGTGAACATTCCTATTCGAATTTGTCACAGTCCAACCGATCGATATTACAAAGGAAGTGAAACCATCATTCCGATTTGCGAAAAACTAGCCAGGGATGAAAAAGTTGAATTTGTACTCATTGAAAATAGGTCACACCGGGAAGCGCAAGAATTGAAACAATCTTGTGATATATTAATTGATCAGGTTCATAACCGGGGAGGCTGGGGTTACGGAATGAATTCTGTAGAGGCCCTATCCATGGGGCTCTGCTGCGTCACCGAATTAATTCCGGAATATGTTCAATTTATCCCAAACCACCCGTTCATCAATGTGACGGGAGAAGCACTCTATGAAGAATTGAAGAATCTGATTCATGATCCGGAAAAATTAATAAAGACCAAGAAAAAAGGCAGAGAATGGGTCATAAAAAAACACGATTTACATCATACGGCTGAAATATTATACCAGTATTATCGGGAAAGAAAAATCATTTGAAGTATCGTCCGACCGTTGATGTGGTAATTCCATGTTACAATGTGGCTCATATTGTGGAAAAATGTGTCACCAGTATTTTAAATCAACAATACCCTCATCCGGTGAAAGTATTTTTGGTGGATGATGGATCATCCGATCATACATTGAATCAGCTTCAGGTTTTCTCCCGTCACCCAGCCGTTACTGTACTTCGCCACAAGAATAACCGCGGACTGGCTGCAACCCGGAATACAGGAATCAAAGCCGGATCAGGGGAAGTGATTTGTTTTTTAGACAGTGATATGGTGGTCCAGCCCAATTGGATTGAGTCTTTAGTGAATGTTCTTTCAGATCACCAAGTAGTTGGTGTGATTGGAGATTCAACTTGCCCGGAGGATGAACCGATGAATTCATTGGATCAATATCTTTATCATCGCAAACGCGGGGCACGTCAGTTTGGAGATAATTCAGAAATTTCATTTCCTTATTTTTTATTTCATAATACAGCCGTTAAGCGATCTGTATTTGAAATTATTGATCTATTTAACGAAAAAATAACGTCTTATGGCGGGGAAGATACTGATTTGGCTATTCGTCTTTGGGAAGCGTATCCAAAATCTTTGAGATATTCATCCAAGGCACAAAGTATCCATTACCATAAACGGGAATTTAATGAATTTTGCCAGTTAATGTATCGGTACGGAAAAATCAATTTACCGTCGCTAATTGCTCAATTTCCTCAGTATTCTGACGCTTTAGGTGGGGAGTGGATTCATTCCATCAAAGGATATTTTCTTTTTAATCCAATCATTCGATGGGGAATCAGAAATTTGGATCGATTTTGTGATGGTTTTTGGTTGGCCAGATATCAGGTCATCGATGCAGTTATCCGGGGCGCCAGATCATCCATCGTCGAGAAATAACTTTTAGATGGCTATTTTTCCTTCATTTAATTAAAATGTTGAAAAATATTGAAATGTGCTTAAATTCATATGATTTGAAGATGGTAATATCAAATTTCAAACAAAAAGTACATACCAAAATAACGGGGGCAGACTGCCTCCGTTTTTACTAGTAACCAAACCAAGGAGGAACATCATGGCTGACGTGAGTTCAACTATCAACAGTGTCGTCGCAGGAATAGTAAGTCTTATTAAAGGCTTAATCATATTCTTCGTTTTTGCCAACATTCTATACGCAACTGGATTTGATCCAATTGGCGGTATCGTGGATTTGGTGAACACGTTTCTGGACGGCGGACTTGCGGGTTTATTAGCACTGCTATTTCTCGTGTCAATGATGGGATAATTAACAGGATGAATTCTCAGGACTCTTTTCCAAGAATTGAGTTCTGGTTTCTCTTGGTAACCTCATGATAGGAGGAAATATGAGTGCTTTAGACCGCGTAAATGAATGGATAGCTAAAATTACCGACCTGCTTAAAACGCTGGTGGTACTGGGGATTGTCATTGGTATTTTATTTGATGATCCATTTGGCGTGATTGCAGGAATAGGAAAAATGATGGGACAATTTGGTGATGCAGGCCTTGCGGGACTGTTGGCACTAATTTTTCTCGTTGCTTTATACCCCAAAAAGTAATCCAAAGCTAATATCCATTTTAACAACGATGCCCCGTTTTTCGGGGCATCGTTGTTTATAGGCTCAATTTTATGTAAATTAATTGGCATTGTTATTTCCAGGATACTCTCTTTGGAAATATCTTTTATTCTATTTTTCATATAGGAGATTTTGATATTCTTTACCGAATAAAAATCATCGTAATGATTTTAATATGTTTTGATATCATTATGCACAATAGTTTATTCTGTGCATTTGAATATTACCCTTCCAGTCCTGAAAATATCGGTTCAGGACATTTATTGGTCAATACACAAATGAACCCCATCGATATATTAAATGATCCGGCCAGTGTTGTAAAATTTAATCGGGTTCATTTTGGATTTGAATGGGGTGAAAAATTTCGATTAATCACTTTAAACCATCAAAGTACTGTGATAGTCGGAATGCTTCAAAATATTAATATTTCAATTGGTGCCAGTACAATGGGAGATGAAATATATAAAGAAACACTTTTGGGGCTTACATTTGGGAAAATAATTAACGGCAAATTATTGTTGGGGACATCATTCATGATGTATCATTTAAAGATAAAAGAATATGGGCAAGATACTCGATTGGGTATGAACCTGGGTTGGCGGATAGCATTGGAAAAGAATATTATATGGTTTGGAGCCTTGCGAAATATTACCGGACAAACCATTGGTCAGACAGAAGAATCGTTGCCCCAGATTATATCTTCTGGAATCATATATGATTTTTCAGAAAATATTAAAGTGATAGCTGAATGGGAGCAGGATACTCTGTATAAAAGCAGATGGAAATATGGAGGACAATTTGCAGTCATGCCATGGCTTAAAGTGTTTACCGGTCACGCATCATCACCAGATCAATTTTCAACTGGTTTTACAATCCATTTTAAAAATATAAAAATCAATTATGCTTTTTCAACGCACAGTTTTTTGGATATTTCTCATTACATGGGTTTGGGGATTGCATTCCCCTGACATATTTTTTTCAACAGAGGAAATCCTAATTCAATTTGGATATGATTCCGATTCGGAAATCCCCGAAGAGGACATGTTGTATTTAAGTAGCCTGATTCATGAAGCCCATTCCGAAAAAGATGCATTGAACATTCTTTCCAATATTTCCATTATTTCATCTGAAGATCTAAATAAAATCAATGAATTTCGGACATTGAAAGAATTGGAACAGAGTGATGAAATTACATCTGTTTTGAAAAAATTGATTCGCAGTATAATCCTAATTAAAAAGCCAGGAATTAATGGAGTAATCAGGGAAAAAATTACCGTATCAAACGGAGTTCGACATGACTTACGTTCTTCAATGTCTTACCAAAACTATCGGTTTAGCTTTCTATTTGAAAAAGACCCCAACGAACTTAACATATTTGATCATGTAGTGACCAATCTTCAGGGAAAGGCTCGCTCACTTCAATGGATTGTAGGTGATTTTCAGCTGGAAGGTGCCTATGGCTTAATCGCCTGGCGCGCAACTCCTGTTTATAAAGGATTTGAAACAATAAAATCAATCAGTCGGCGAGGAAAAGGATTAAAACCATATAGATCAAGTAATGAATATTGGAGTACACGCGGACTGGGAGTTCAGTGGTCTCATTACGGAACACTCATTCTTTCTCTTGGCAATACATTTCAGGACGGCCAATTATTAAATGGAAAAATCAATATTAATGAGACCGGTTTGCATATTACCAAAACCAGTTTAATCTACCAAAACAAATTAAGGGAACAATCGGCTACATTATTGTGGGAAAAAGAATTCTCAAGTCAACAATTTGGATTCATATTAAATAATCAAAACACTACTCAAGTAAATAAATTGGCAAAATCAAATTTTGTAGCATCAGTATTTGGGAGTGGGAAATGGAAAAACTTAGAGTGGTTTGGTGAAAATGCGTTCCAACCAGACCAAAGTATGGCTGTATTTTCAGGATTGAAATATCGTTTGGACGGTATGAACTATTTAGTCATTTACCGATCTTATCCCCATGGTTATTCATCTTTTCGATCTCAACCCTTTTCTGAATGGAGAAGAAGTCAGGAGGGTGAATCGGGAGTGTTTCAAAATATATATATTAAAGGAAAACATTATTCAATATCGATATTTAACGACTTTGCTCAAAAAGAAAAATCCCTAATTCCTTTTGGGGCCATTAGTCAGGAAAACGGATTTCGGTGGCAATGGTCTGATCGTCGGAAACAATGGCTGATTCAATTCAGACAGACATCTAAATCAACCCAAACGATTCATTATTCCAATGAAATCACTCCAACTAAAAATAATCGAATAACTTCCAAATGGCAATACCAATATAAACCCAGCGCGAGTTCAACTATTCGTTGGCAGATTCACACGGCTTCAGATGAAAGAAAAAAATTAAATGGTCTCGGAATTGAAACAAAAGTAGTATTAAAAGGAAAGTATACAGTGACAACATTGAGTTGGATTATAACCTATATTCAGGACCACGACGGTCGGTTATACTTCTGGGGCCTTAATCTCCCAGGCGAAATGAGTAGTATTGTTGTGAATCAAAATAGTCAGCAACTGGCTACACGAATTCAGGTTTTTAAAAAAGATCATTATGGAATATATATGAGATATAGGATTAAATGGTTTTCATTAAAATTGAAAGGAACCATAACGAAAACAGCTGCGTTAGCAATTCAAATAAAACTATAGAGCATCGTTGCAGCCGTTACTATTATAAGAATAACTTCCCGCTTATGATTCGTAAAAACATTATTCTAAACTATCTAGTGAAGCTGGTTTTCTATACTACGCCGCTCATGGCATCCATCACCGTATACAACAGCGTCAACAAACAGGAAGCTAAATTGCGAGTATTGGATCAAAATAGTTCCTACGTTTCAGCCAAAGATATTTCTGATGTTCTGGCTTCACGGAAACCCTATATAAATAACGACCGAAAAAAAATGGTTCTCTATTTTTCTGATACTCGTATTAAAATTTCCAGCAATACTAGTTTTATTTTGGTAGATGAGGAAGTATATCATATGCCTGTTTACGTTCGCGAAAAAGACGGAAATATGTATCTGCCAACTATTCCATTTTTCAATATTTTAAAAAAAACAGTTCTTCCAGGATTATCCTATGACCTCAAAAAAGAAAGACTAGACATTAATGTTGCTGATTTTAATATAACTCATTTGGAAATTGATCAGAAATCCAATGGGACCATATTGACCCTTTATACTCAGCAAAGATTTGATGAAGGTCATATTAGTTCTTTTGTTCATGAAAATGGATGGTTTTATTTGACAATTCAAAATGGATTAGTGGATACTACACGTATTAATAAAGTACATACAAGAGGAGTAGTGGCAAAAGTTACAGCCCATCAATTTGCTGAATCTGCTCAAATAGCTTTTCGACTGAGGTCGGGTATTATCGGACATGAAGTATTTCAGGGTACGGATCCCAATGCCATTATTATTACATTACGAACCCCATATGACAAAAGCGCTGAACGTGTGAGAGCATTAAGGCAAAGGTGGCAGCTGGATGCAGTTGTATTGGATGCTGGACATGGTGGAAAAGATGGTGGAACAGTGGGGAAAAAAGGCACTCGTGAAAAGGATATTGTTTTGGATATCACGAAAAGACTGGGATTGCTTTTAGAAAAGAAAACCAATATTAATGTTGTGTATACACGGGAAGAAGATGTATTTATTCCGTTGTGGAAACGGACAAAAATAGCGAATGAAAACAACGGCAAAATGTTTGTCAGTATTCACTGCAACAGTAACCCAAATAGGACAGCCCGGGGATTCGAAACGTATTTATTAAGACCGGGTAAATCAGATGATGCCATCGAACTGGCACACCGTGAAAATGCCGTTATCAAAATGGAAGAACATGGTGGCGAAAAATATAAAGAATTGACAGGAGAAAATTTGATCATGGCCACCATGGCTCAATCCATGTTTATGAAAGAAAGCGAAGAACTGGCTTCCCTGGTCCAAGATGAATTAAGCCATCGTCTTAGTAGTCCAAACCGGGGTGTAAAACAGGCAGGCTTTGTTGTTTTAATTGGAGCCAGTATGCCCAACATTCTTGTGGAAACAGGGTTTCTGTCCAACCCAACGGAAGAGTCCAGGATGAAGCAAGCCAAATACAGACAAATCATCGCCGAAGGAATTTTTAACGCTATTATTAAATTTCGAACCAATCGAGAAGAATTGTTGACGGAGAAATAGTGTCAGACCATAGACCCATAGGTGTATTTGATTCAGGCCTCGGCGGATTAACGGTAGTCAAAGCATTAAGAAAATTATTACCGAATGAATCCATCATTTATTTTGGAGATACTGCGAGAGTTCCTTATGGAAATAAAAGCAAAGAATTAATTGTGGAATATTCAAAAGAGATTACCGATTTTCTGATTAAACGTGGTGCAAAAATGATCGTTGTTGCTTGCAATACTGCTTCTGCCATGGCCCTAAACTCTTTGAAAAAAAACATATCTATCCCTGTATTAGGTGTTATTAACCCGGGAGCAATTGAAGCCATTGGAGCAACTCAAAATGATCATATAGGGATTATTGGAACCGTTGCAACCATTACTTCCGGTGCTTATGTGAATGCAATCCATCAAATAGACCATAAAATTAAAACAAGTATTCAGGCCTGCCCTTTATTGGTCCCCCTTGCCGAAGAGGGGTGGCTCGATGGAGATGTAGTAGAAAAAATAGTCGCTCATTATCTGGAGCCATTTCAGGAAAGTGGCATAGATACGTTAATCTTGGGGTGCACTCATTATCCTCTCTTAAAAAATGTGATTGCAGCTCAGCTAATCGATCAAACTGTTTTGATTGACTCTGCCGAAGCTGTTGCTCGAATGGTACAAAAGGAACTTGCTGACACAGATACATTCAATCCTTCCATCCAGGCAGGTATTTTAAAATGTTTTGTTACAGATATTCCCATGCGATTTAAAACGGTAGGAAATCGATTTTTGGGCTCATCGTTAGATCAAGTCCAGACCGTACATGAATTCTAATCTATTTCCTTTACTGGAAAAACTATATTCTTTGCAACGGTTGGGAATAAAGACCGGCCTGAAACACACGGAACAATTATTAGACGCCTGCCAAAATCCTCAAAATAATTTAAAATGCATCCACGTTGCCGGAACCAATGGTAAGGGCTCTACATGTGCAATGATTTATTCTATTTTAAAGGAAACAGGATTGAAGGTAGGACTTTACACGTCTCCCCACCTGATTCGATTTAATGAACGGATTCGGGTAAACGGAATTCCCATTACGGATAATGATATAATCACATTTATAAATTCGTACTGGAATGATATTGAAAAAATTGAGAGTACATTTTTCGAAACAACGACTGCCATGGCTTTCTGGTATTTTAACCAAAAGAAAGTTGATTATGCGATTATAGAGACAGGCCTTGGAGGCCGTCTCGATTCAACCAATGTTATTATTCCTGAAATTTCCGTTATAACGAGAGTAAGTTTGGATCACTGTGACATATTGGGAGATAATATTGTAACCATCGCTGGGGAAAAAGCGGGAATTATTAAAAAGAATATTCCTGTAATCAGTAGTGATCAAACGGCCCCTGCCCGCTCTGTTTTTATTGAAAAAGCAGGAAGTATCGGAACATCAGTTCAGTTTATTTCATTTCCAAACGTTCTGAAAGTTGTCCCCGAAGGGACAGTATTTTCCTATAGAGAGAGTCAATGGACGACTTCTCTTCTAGGAGAACATCAGGCCATGAATGCAGCATTAGCGATCGAAGCGATCGGCTTATTGAATCTTGGAGCAGATGATCATGAGGTCAATCGAGGCTTGATGAAAACAATGTGGCCCGGACGGTTTCAGATGATGTCTCCTGATTCTTCCGTTATTTATGATGTGGCCCACAATGCCGAAGGTATTCATCGCACACTAATCACAATGAAAAGACTCTTTAAAGAAAAACCGGTTGGATTAATTGCTTTGAAAGAGGATAAAGAATTAACACTGGTGGCGGAAGCTCTCCGGGGACATTTTAAAGCCATTTGGACAATGGATGATGAACAATTAATACAAAAGGGAGAATTAAGTGATTATTTGAAAAGGGTTAATATTCAGTCAAAACCTATCGAAAACCTGGAACAATTTTTCCACCAGGTTTCTCATAGTCAACCGTGTCTTATTTTTGGTTCACATTACATTTCAGATAAAATTTTCAGTCACTTTCATTTTTCCTTTGACAACGGGCGCATTTAGAGTAACTTCACGCTTTCTCTACACCTGCTCCCGCGGGAATGTATTTCACAAAGAAGATTTTTATAAACAAAACATGATATAATTGGAGTTATTTATATATGGACATTAATCAATTACAATCGCTTAACATTAAGGAACTGGCCAAAAGGGCTCATGATCTGAATATCCAAGGATCTTCCGGAATGAATAAACAGGAATTAATCGTTAAAGTGCTTGAAGCTCAGAACGAAAAAGAAGGTTTATTACATGCGCGGGGTGTGTTGGAAGTTTTAAATGAAGGATATGGTTTTTTACGTAGTCCCGATTTTAATTATTTGCCCGGCCCTGATGATATTTATGTGAGCCCTTCACAAATTAAACGATTTGGTCTAAAAACGGGGCATTCTGTATATGGTCAAATTAGGAAGCCAAAAGATAAAGAGCGCTTTTATGCATTACTCAAGCTGGAAACAGTCAATGACCAATCACCTGATGAAGTGAAAAGGGCCATTCTCTTTGATAATCTGACACCAAAATATCCGGAGGAAAAATTTAACCTGGAATCCGATCCAAAAGATCTATCTACTCGCATTATGGATTTAATTTCACCTATTGGCAAAGGGCAACGGGGATTAATTGTTGCTCAACCGAAAACAGGAAAAACTATTTTACTTCAAAAAATAGCAAACTCTTTATTAGAAAATCATCCAAAAGTGAAGTTGATCATTTTATTAATTGATGAGCGACCGGAAGAAGTGACTGATATGAAACAGCAAGTAAATGCTGAAGTTGTAAGTTCCACTTTTGATGAACCACCTGAAAGACATGTAGCTGTGTCCGATATGGTATTGCAAAAGGCCCGACGGATGGTCGAGTTTGGAGATGATGTCGTTATTTTGCTGGATAGCCTAACCCGATTGGGCCGCGCTCACAATGCTGTGATACCACATAGTGGTAAAATTTTATCCGGCGGTGTGGATTCCAACGCCTTAAAAAAACCAAAACAGTTTTTTGGCGCTGCAAGAAATACGGAAGAAAGCGGGAGTTTATCCATTATTGCCACCGCTCTTATTGATACCGGGAGCCGGATGGATGAGGTCATTTTTGAAGAATTTAAAGGAACGGGGAATATGGAACTTGTATTAGATCGTCGTCTGAGCGATAGAAGAATCTATCCTTCTTTTGATATCGTTCGTTCGGGGACCAGGAAAGAGGAACTACTATTGGATAAAAAAACTCTGGGTAGAATGTGGATATTAAGAAAACTGTTGAATGAGATGAAAGTGATCGAAGCCATGGAGTTTATGATCACCCGTATGAAGAGAACAAAATCAAACGAAGAATTTATGGATACTATGAGCCAGTAAATGTAATTTCTGCTTAAATAGGTGCAGTCCTTCTTACTATAAATAACATAATGAGGTATATATATGGAATATAGTGACAGTCAGGTGCGGACAGTTACTGTTCGAGTTATTGCTGATAAACCAGTTAGAAAAACACCATATCAGGTTAAGGGTGTATTTATGCATCAATATCCTGAACTTGAGGTTATTTCTATGTTGGATGGAACTTACCGTGACCGGTTTCTTTATCCCCGGGTGCAGGTGAAAATCTTAAATGAACAAATATATATTGTCGGAATTCATGAAGGGGTAGATCCGGTGCTTGAGATGGCCGAAAGATTGGATATATTGGATTTTGGCAATATCACTTTTCAGGTGTTTGATACAGAAGCGGATACAAAAGATGATCAATTCCGACAGGTGGACAGATTAGTTAGATATCGCTTTCTCACTCCTTGGGTGGCTTTAAATCAAACCACCGGTAGTCGATATCGATTTTTAAATAATATGGAACGTTTGGCGTTTCTAAACCGATTGCTGGGGCAGAATATTGTATTTTTAGCCCGGGAGATGGGGGTGGAACTACAGGATAAAATATTTACGAAAGTCAATTTATCCTCCATGTTTCCTAAACCGGTTGATGAAAGATTCTGGGGAGCCTTCTCCGGCGAATTCCTGGCCAATTTCCTTCTCCCTAATTATATGGGGATCGGGAATGGTATTACCCGGGGATACGGTGCGCTGTACGGAATGTTCAATCCCCAATCATTTCAATTTAATCCGGAAGAATTAGAACAGAAAGAAAATGAAGAGACTGAGAAAGAACATATGGCCTTCGCGGAATCGGAACTTGAGGGAGTATCTCCAAAGGACGTGCCAAAACCCAAGCGGAATAAAGTAAAGAAACAAAAGGCGGTTAAAAAGACTGGAAGGAAAAGTACTAAAAAAATCCTTTCTGAAGAATTTGACTTGGACATGGACGATTCATTTAAAGGTAATGATGTCGAGGAAAATCTCGATTTGGAAGATGATAAATTCAACAGCCCTGAATTTCATTCGAAACAACATAAATTATAAATGACATCCACACCCGTTAAGTTGGCATCCCGTATTGACCGGGTAAAGCCTTCCTTTACGCTGGAGATGGCCTCAAAAGCAGCAGAAATGAAATCCCAGGGTTTGGATGTAATAAACTTCAGCGTTGGTGAACCGGATTTTAATACGCCCCCACACATCATCGCCGCCGGAAAAGCAGCTATGGATGAGGGATATACCAAGTATACTGCAGGCGCGGGGATGCTTGAGATCAGACAAGCCATTTGTGAAAAGCTCAAACGGGAAAATGGTCTCGACTATTCTCCAAATAATATTCTGGTTTCCAACGGAGAAAAACAAAGTTTGTATAATGCATGCCAAGCGCTGTTTGAAAAAGGAGATGAAGTGATTGTTTTTTCTCCCTACTGGGTTTCATTTCCAGAGTTTGTCAGACTGGCCGATGCAGAACCGATCCTTGTTGAAACACGTTCTGAAAAACAATTTGAAGCTGATTTTGATGATTTAAAGAAGAAAATTACTCCAACAATCAAAGGAGTGATTGCTAATTCGCCATCCAATCCAACCGGGGGAGTCTGGTCAAAAGAAGCCTTGATTAAATTATTAAAATTGGCGGCTCAATATGACTGGACGATTATTTCGGACGAATGTTATGAACGCTTAATTTATGACGGAGAATTCGTCAGCACTGAAAAATTGAACCGGGATCATGCCATTGGGGCAAGGGTCCTTACCTGTATGAGTCTTTCCAAAACTTATGCCATGACCGGATGGCGCATCGGCTATGCTGCTGGAGAAACAACCATTATTAAAGCCATGAGCAAAATTCAGGGGCAGGCAACATCCTGTGCCAATTCAATTGGCCAACGGGCGGCCATTACTGCGCTGACGGGAGATCAACAACCGGTGGAAGATATGCGATTGAGGTTTAAAGAGCGACGGAACCTGATGGTTCAACTCCTCAACGAAATTCCCGGGGTCACCTGCGCCATGCCCGGCGGAGCCTTCTATGCCTTTCCAAATTTTTCCAATTATATAGGAAAAACAGCTGATGGAAAAAAGATTCAGGATTCTTTCGACCTGAGTGAATATATATTAAATTCAGAGGCTGTCGTAACAGTGCCTGGAGACGGTTTCGGAGCTCCCGGCCATATTAGATTTTCGTGTGCCACCGATCGGGAAACGATTCGAAGGGGAATATCCAAAGTGGCAAACGTATTAAAAAAATTGATTTAAAGGAGTACATTATGAAAGAGGGAATCCATCCCGAATACAAGCATGGCCATGTCCATTGTGCCTGTGGTCATACTTTTGAAGTATACAGCACGGTGGGTGACCAGCGCATTGACATTTGTTCTGTTTGCCATCCGTTCTTTTCCGGGAAACAGAAGTTGGTTGACACCGCCGGACGTATTGAGAAATTCAATGTGAAGTACGGTAAAACAGCCCGGTAACGAATCCAAAAAATAATATGGCTCCTGGGACAGGATTTTCCTGGCTGGAGCCATTTTTTTATCTATGAAACACATACTATTAACCATAATGAAACCCTCTATTCTTGTGGGGGGGCAGGCTGTGATTGAAGGGGTAATGATGAGAGTCCCCGGTGCCTACGCGACTGCTGTCCGGGATCCGGAGGGGAAAATACATGTAGACAAACATGATTTCACTTCTCGAGTAGAAACATCAACATTTTGGAAAAAGCCCGTCTTAAGAGGTATGATGGCATTGTTTGAATCCATGAAAATGGGTATTTCTACCTTACAATGGTCTGCAGATATTGCCATGCCGGAAGAGGGGGGAAACTCTCCGGGAAAACTGGCGAGTTTTTTTTCAACATTATTTGCCATTGCCCTGGCCGTGGGTTTATTTGTGGTTGCTCCCTTATGGATCACCACCTGGTGGTTAGATATTGAAAAGGAAGCACTGTTTTTTAACCTCATTTCCGGATGTTTTCGTATTGCTTTTTTTATTATTTACTTACTGGTGATTTCTTTGATGAAAGATGTGAAAAGACTCTTTCGATACCACGGAGCGGAGCACCGAGTTGTGTTTAATTTTGAATCAGGAAAAGAAGTCAATATTAGAAATGCCCAGTCATTTCCTACCCAACATCCCCGTTGCGGAACCAGCTTTTTATTTATTGTATTACTATCTGCTATTCTCGTTTTTGCCATCATTGATACAGTCATCATTGCCATATTAGGTAATATTACAATTTACAATCGAATCGCATTTCATATTCCCCTCATGCCGCTGGTGGCGGGAATCTCCTATGAAATCATTAAAATCACAGCCAAAAATGACCGTAATATATTTTTGCGGGTACTCCGAGCTCCGGGATTATGGCTTCAGAGAATAACCACTCGACCTCCCGATGATGAAATGGTGGATGTGGCTATCACTGCTTTGGAAAATGCATTTGGTGAAAAATATCAGGAAATGGTTGGGAAAGAATATACCGCCGAGGCTATCGGATGAAACAAAAAATAGAAAATGTGATTGCCAGATACAATGAGCTGGATCAAATACTGATAGATCCGGCTGTGATGAATGATCAGGATAAATTAAAAGATACTGCCCGGGAACATAATCAATTATCTCCTATTGTGGAAATGGGCAAGAAATATTTGGCCATTCTTCAACAAATAGCAGATGATGAAGAAATTTTATCCGGGACTGATGCAGAGCTGAAAGAAATTGCACAAGAAGAAATAGCCGATTTAAAAGAGAAAAAAAATACTTTAGAAACAGAATTAAAAGTTCTCCTATTGCCGAAAGATCCGAATGATGATAAAAATACCATTGTAGAAATCAGAGCCGGAACGGGGGGAGAAGAAGCGGCATTGTTTGCAGCGGACTTATTTAGAATGTACACCTTTTTTGCTGAACGGAATCATTGGGTCAGTAAAATGATGAATATCAATGAAACGGGAATTGGTGGATATAAAGAAGTCGTATTTTCTTTAACCGGAAAAGGGGTATACGGCCAGATGAAATTTGAAAGCGGCGTCCATCGGGTTCAGCGTGTTCCAAAAACAGAAACGGGAGGGCGGATTCATACGTCAGCCGCGACCGTGGCTGTGCTGCCCGAAGCAGAAGAAGCGGAAATCAGCATTAACGAAAATGATTTAAAGATCGACACTTTTCGCGCCAGCGGGGCTGGCGGTCAGCATGTGAATAAAACAGAGTCAGCCATTCGAATTACCCATATTCCAACCGGTTTGGTTGTCTCGTGCCAGGATGAAAAATCTCAACATCAGAATCGCCTTTTGGGGATGAAAGTTCTCCGGTCAAGACTATTGGCCCTAGAGCAGGAACGACTAGCCAATGAACGGGCCACCGCTCGAAAATCCATGGTTTCCACCGGGGACCGGTCAGCCAAAATCCGGACTTATAATTTTCCCCAGGGACGAATTACAGATCACCGGATTAATTATACTGCCTATAATCTGGAAAGTGCATTGAATGGCGATATTGGTGATTTGATTGAACAATTGAAACTGGCGGAACAACAGGAATTACTGGCTGGGGGCTGATGGTCCCGGAACCGACAGACCGCCAAATAAATAGCTGGCTAAGCTGGTCCATTCGCCAACTCTATCCTTCTATCAATAATCCCAAACAAGAATCTGAATGGCTGTTGTCCGCGTTGCTTCAATGTCACAGATCCGATTTACTGCTTAACAAGGTTGAGCTGTCTCCCGGACAAATTAAAACCTATAAACAATGGATATACAGACGAAAGACAGGAGAGCCGGCCCAGTATATTACGGGATGGACTGAATTTTACGGCCGGCGGTTCAATCTGTCTAAAGAAGTATTGATTCCCCGGCAAGAAACCGAGCGACTCATTGATGTGGCCATTTATACTTTTCAGGAATTGGTTAATCCAATATTAGTAGATATCGGAACCGGTTCCGGATGTATTGCCATTTCCATCGGAGCAGAAATTCCCCATGGAGAGATGGAAGGGCGTGATATTTCACCGGATGCACTGGCCATCGCAGAGGAAAATGCTTCTTTGAACCAGGTCTCCAATGTTTCTTTTATCCAATCAGATTTTTTGAATGATCCGTCACCCAATCAGATATATGATGGCTTAGTGATGAATCCACCGTACATTCCTCAAAATGCAATGGAATCACTTATGGATGAAGTCCGGCTTTATGAACCGAATCTGGCACTGACAGATCATGAGGATGGCCTTGTATTTTACAGACATCTGGCCCGATATGCCGATCAATGGGTTCAGCCTGGCGGATATCTGATCATGGAAGTTGGTGTCGGGGATCATCCCCAAAATGTAGCAAACTGTTTCCGGAAAGGCCCATTTGACCAGTTGGAATTTGTGACAGATTTTAATGGGGATAATCGAGTGCTGAAAGTGAAAGTCATATGATATCCATTTCCCCATACATCAAATTGTTACGTCCGATCAATCTCTTAACTGGTACATTTGCCATGGTGGTCAGCGCTGGAATTCTTGACGCATTTCAGGAAACAAAAACAATGATTTTTACGATTCTAGTGCTGGTTTCCTACATGGGTGCTGCAAATGCTTATAATGATGTTATGGATTATGAGACCGATTTAATCAATCGTCCCGACAGGCCTCTGGTCTCCGGCAGAATAAAAAAAAGGACAGCGTTCATTCTGGCCATTGTCCTGTTTGGATTGGGTTCAGTATTCACCTTAGGATTGAACCAGAATGCCCGGTTGATCGCCATTCTGATCGCCTTGCCCGCATTGATTCTTTACAGTAAATTTCTGAAGGGAACCCCTTTAATCGGCAATATCACCGTCGCCGCAAGCCTGGGGTTAGCGTTTATTTTTTCCGGGGCTGCATTTAATCATATCAAACCGATGATTATTCCTGCTTTACTTGCCTTTGGCCTGACCTTTGTCCGGGAACTGGTGAAAGATATGGCCGATGTTGAGGGAGATAAAACGGCCGGAATAAAAACGTATCCGGTTCAAACCGGTTTAATCCAATCTGGACATATGGCCATTTTGGCGTCAGCCATTATTGCCATCGGATCATTGATTCCTTATTTTTCCGGGTATTATGGACTTCCTTATTTAATTATTCTTGTTTTAGGAGTGGAAACACCTTTGACAATGATTGTATTTTCATTTCTGAAATCGCCCCGTATTGAGCGGGCAAAACAACTTTCCGAGGTATTAAAATTCAGTACAATCGCTGGACTTGTGGCTTTTATGGTTGATCATTATGTCAGCTGAATTTGTCCATTTACATAACCATTCTGATTACAGTCTCTTAGACGGCGCCCAGACTATTCAAACGCTCGTGGATACCGTTGACGATCTAAAAATGGATTCAGTAGCACTCACGGAACATGGCAATATGTTCAGTGTGATTCCCTATTATAAATCTGCAAAGAAAAAAGGTGTCAAACCTATTATTGGTTGTGAAATATACGTGGCTCATGGAAGTCGGTTTGATAAAAAACCCAGAGCAGAAGGCGGTTGGGGAAACAACCATTTGATTCTCTTGGCACAGAATTTTTCCGGCTACCGAAATTTGATGAAATTGGTTACCTTTGGCTACTTGGAAGGATTCTATTATCGTCCCCGTATTGATAAAGAGTTACTCAAGAAACACAGTGAAGGTCTCATTTGTTCGTCGGGGTGCCTCAAAGGGGAAGTCCCGGAGAAGTTAGTAAAAGGAGATTGGGAAGGGGCCAAAAAAGCAGCCTTGGAATATGCAGAAATGTTCCCTGGAAGGTATTATCTGGAAATTCAGAACCATGGCATTGATGCAGAAATAAGGAATATTGAGCTCATTACAAAGCTGGCGAAAGAATTGGATTTGCCGCTGGTGGCTACCAATGATGCCCATTATGCCAAACATGAGCACTGGGAAGCACACGATATTCATATTTGTCTGGGAACGGGGAAAGAGCGGGATGATCCCAAACGGTTACGTTATGCAACACCGGAGTTTTATTTTAAGTCCCAAGATGACATGTATCAATTATTCAAGGATTATCCGGAAGCGTTGGAAAATACACGCCGGATCGCCGACAGTATTGATGTGGAATTACCCATGGACAAATATCATTTGCCCTCCTTTCCCATACCACCGGATTCCCCATCTGAGAACCCGGATGAATACCTGACCCATATTTGCAGGGAAGGCTTGGAAAAAATTTACGGGGAAATAACACCTCCTCTTCAACAAAGGCTGGACCATGAATTAAACGTGATTAAAAAAATGGGATTTGCCGGATATTTTCTCATTACCAGAGATTTTGTAAAATATGCCAAAGATCACCGTATTCCCGTGGGTCCGGGGAGAGGATCGGCCGCCGGAAGCCTGGTCTCTTATGCTTTGGATATCACCACCATCGATCCTTTAAAACACGATTTATTGTTTGAGCGTTTTTTAAACCCGGAGCGGATCAATATGCCGGATATTGACATTGATTTCTGTATTGAACGTCGGGGAGAAGTGATTGATTATATTAAAAAGCAGTATGGGGAAAATTCGGTGACCCAGATTATTACATTTGGAAAGATGAAAGTCCGGCAGGCCATTCGGGATGTGGGCCGTGTCCTCGGTTATTCGTTTTCCGAAGTAGATAAGATTGCCAAAATGATTCCGACCGGGCCGTTTATCACGCTGAAGAAAGCCCTGGAACAGAGCCCCGATTTAAGGGCGGCGGCCGAAGGGCCATATAAAGAACTCATCGAACACGCTTCCACCCTGGAAGGTATGAACCGCCACGCATCCACCCATGCCGCTGGCGTGGTGATTACACCGGGGGATTTGACCAATTATACACCGCTGTTTAAATCCAATACTGGCGATATTACTTCCCAATATGACATGAAAGGGCTGGAAGACCTGGGTCTGCTGAAAATGGATTTTCTCGGGTTAAGAAACCTGACGGTGATTGACCATGCTCTAAAACTCCTTAAAGAAAGAAATATCAAAGTCGATATCAATAAAATACCCATGGATGACCCGGAGGTTTATCGACTTTTTGCCAAAGGAATGACCATCGGTGTATTTCAGTTTGAGTCATCCGGTATGCGGGAATTTTTAAAAAAGCTGAAACCGACCCAAATTGAAGATCTGATTGCCATGAACGCCCTCTATCGTCCGGGCCCCATGGAGAATATTGACGATTTTATCAAACGGAAGCACGGGAAAAAGAAAATCACTTATTTGCACCCAACGCTTGAATCCATTCTGAAAGAAACCAACGGGATTATTGTTTACCAGGAACAGGTGATGCAAATCGCCCATGAAGTGGCGGGCTTCAGTCTGGCAGAGGCAGACATTATGCGCCGGGCCATGGGAAAGAAAATCCATGAATTGATGGAAGATTTAAAGGTTAAATTTATCGATGGAGCAGTAGCCAATCATATTGACCGGAAAATTGCAAAAGAAATTTATGCCCTGATTGAAAAATTCGCCGAATACGGTTTTAATAAAAGTCACTCCACTGCTTACGCCTACGTGGCTTATCAAACCGCCTGGTTAAAAACCCATTATCCGGCTGAATTCATGTCGGCGAACCTCACCAGTGAAATGTCAAATATTGACCGGGTGGTTATTTTAATCAACGAATGCAGAAAATTAAAAATATCTGTCGATGCTCCCGATATTAATGTATCGGATATTTATTTTAAACCGGTGAATGAACAGACCATTTCCTACGGGTTGAATGCCATTAAAAATGTTGGTTCCAAAGCACTGGAGCATATTTTAGCATCGAGAGAAAAGGATGGCATATTCAAATCATTATTTGATTTCACTTCCAGAGTCGATTCCAGGGCTGTGAACCGGAAAGTGGTGGAAAGCCTGATTATGGCCGGTGCCATGGATCGATTGGAGGGAACCAGGGCGGAAAAATTTGCTTCCATCGACATTGCCCTGAAATACGGTCAGCAAATGCAGGAGAACCGGGAAAGGAATCAGGTGGATTTATTCGGATCGTCCACCAATGGAGAGTCATCCATGGTTCCTGAACTGGTGAGTGCGGAAGATTGGTCAGATAGTGATTCTTTGCAAAGAGAAAAGGAAGTTCTGGGCCTCTACCTGACGGGCCACCCCCTTCTGAAATATGCCGAAGACCTGGAAGAATTCAGTAATGTTGATTTCAGCGAAAACCTGGAAGAATTGAAACTGGAGACCGTTCGTCTTGGGGGGAGTATCCAGGATTTCAAACTACACTTCGACCGGAAAAATAACCAGATGGCGTTCTTTAAACTGGAGTGTCTGGGCGGACAGGCAGAAGTGTTGGTGTTCAGTAGTATCTTTGAAAAGTATAAAGATTTATTGGACAAAGATGAAATCGTATTTGTATGCGGGAAACCGACAGATACATCCGATTTCAGTGATTTGAAAATTATTGCAGACGAAATTGTTCCTCTGGAAAAAGCCAGAGACTATTTTTCGAAATTGGTCAATATACGCTTAGAACCGGACAAAATGACCCCCGGAGATGTGGACGCTTTATTTTCTCTGACTCAGAAATTCCACGGAAATTGCGGATTAATGTTTCATGTCGAAACCCGGAAGGGAAAAAACAGGAAAATTTTGTCTCATAATATGAGAGTTTCTTCAAGCCGGGATCTGATGAAAAAACTACGGGAATTGTACGGAAAAGAAAATATCTGGGTTTCAAATTGATTGCTGTTTTACAACGGGTGACCTCCGGCGTGGTAACGGTGGAAGATCAAGTCATCGGGAAGATTGATCATGGATTGGTCATTCTTCTGGGTGTTATGGAGGATGACGATGAAAGGGCCAGTCAGTATCTGGTGGACAAACTTTCCGTATTACGGATTTTTAATGATGAACATCAAAAAATGAACCAATCCATTTTGGACGTGAACGGATCAGCGCTGGTGGTGAGTCAGTTTACCCTTTGTGCTGATACCCGGAAGGGGCGCCGTCCCAGTTTTATCCGTGCGGCTTCTCCGGAAAAAGGCAAGGCTCTTTATGAAACATTCATGGCTCAACTTCAATCCAAAGGGATTCCCGTCGAATCGGGGAAGTTTGGTGCTATGATGAAAGTATCTATCGAAAATGACGGGCCGGTCACAATTATATTGGATAGTCATCCATGAAATTTGCTGAATTCAACAGAATGAGGGTTGTAACTTCCGAATCATGATAAGCAAAACGAAAATATGAAAAGAAAAATCAGAATTTTGATGGCCAAACCCGGATTGGATGGCCACGATCGTGGAATCAAAGTGCTGGCATCGGCGTATCGGGACGGGGGGATGGAAGTCATTTACCTCGGACTTCGTCAAACGCCTGAAATGATTGTGTCCGCTGCCCTTCAGGAAGATGTGGACGTCATTGCTCTCTCCAGCCTGAATAATGCCCATATGACGATTTTTACCCGGGTGATGGAATTGATGAAGGAAAAAGGAATCGACGATATTTTACTCACCGGGGGAGGGATCATTCCCAAAAAAGATATGAAAGCATTGTCTGAAATAGGCGTGGGTAAATTGTTTGGTCCGGGGACGCCCGTCCAGGATACGGTGGATTATATTACAGACTGGGTACAGACCCACCGCCGATAATCCATGGACTTAAACAGCCTTACCGCCTTAGAACTCCACTTTGCTGATCATTTTGATTCCGGTTTATTCCCGGTTCTTGCTCACCATTATTTTGAAAAGGGAGACTTTTCCCGGTCGAAAAAAGTGTGCGAAATTGGGCTGGAATATCACCCCGGTCACGTGGACGGTTTATATATACTCGGAAAAACACAATTGGCTTTGGGAGAAATAACACAGGCTGAAAAATCATTAAAATCTGCCCTGAAAAACGGATCGGTTCACCTGAAAGCGGCCTTAACACTCACCGATGTGCAACGTGAGCTGAATCGGTCAGATTCCACCATCATGAAAACGTGGGAATTAATCCAACAATGGGATCCTGGGAACCAGGAAGCTCGCGAAAATCTCTCGAAAAAAACCATTCCGGAAGTGAAACCGGAAAAGCTCCAAAAAGAAGAAAAAAAATCGACCCCCCAATCTCATAAAGGAAGTGATTCCATTGATATTAGCCCAAGGCTGGCCACCTTTACCATGGTCGCCGTATTGCGGAACCAGGGTTTGCATTTCCAGGCCCTCCAGGTATTGGATTTACTGGAGGAAAAAGGGGAAGATGTTCAACGGATTACAGAAGAAAGAAAAAGAATTCAGGAAGCCTTAGACGAATAAATTGATGGAAAATATTTATCTTCAAAGACAAAATAAAGTGAAACAAACATTGGCAAAGCTCGGTTTGGATGGCATTTTATTGACCAACCTTACCAGTATCCGCTATTTATGTGGATTTACAGGGTCGGCTGCCTCCTGCCTCATTACAGTGGAAGAATCTTATTTTATATCAGATGGTCGCTACGATGTTCAGGCAAAACGACAAGTCAAAGGAATGGAAAGATTGATCGATTTTGGTACCCATTTCTCCATCATAAAAAAAAACAACTTAATCCCTAAGGGAATAAAAGTGGCTTTTGAAGCCGATCATGTCAGTGTGAATCATTTCAAAGAAATCACCCGACTTTTCCCGGAGGTTACCTGGGAATCTACTTCCATGATAATGGAAAACCTCCAGGCGGTAAAGGACCGATCAGAATTGGATGCCATTCGCACGGCTGTGGAAATCACAGACGCCATTTATGAAGAAATTTTACCCATGCTGAAACCGGGTGTGAGAGAGAAGGAAATTGCCATTCATCTGGTGATGAGATACCGGCAGGAAAGTGAAGGAGAAGCCTATGAACCCATCGTAGCCGGCGGACCGAATGGAGCATTACCCCACGCAGTTTCCGGGGATCGGCCTTTGGAAAAGG
>CAYXMX010000026.1:0-27797 GCA_964466265.1 uncultured bacterium
TCCTATTAAATCAAAGGTAGTGATTTGGTAATTATCTTTAAAATAGTCAATTTGGTATTCCCATTGATCCGCCCGGCCACCGGCACCATGAATCAATAAAATCTGCTTGGCTTTATCCACGTTCAATCGATATAGCGATAAGGTCCGTTCTTTTCTGACTTCTTTTATTTCAATAAAATTTTCAAAATTCATTTGATTAGAAAGCCAGGACATCCAGCCATATAAAATAGGATTGCCGCAGAGATAATCTTGAATTCCAGTAAATCATTTGTCTATATTTAATTCATATTATATGACTGAAAATAGATTAATCCACAACTTCTTACAATAAATGCCTAAAACAATCCGGGAAACAAAACTTTTTATTTTAGATACCAACGTGATTCTTCACGATTCTGAATGCCTTTACAACTTTCAGGATAACGATATTGTGATTCCTATTGCGGTACTGGAAGAATTGGATCACTTTAAACGGGGGAATGAACAAATTCATTATCACGCCCGGGAATTTCTAAGACTTTTGGATAAACTATCCCGTGGTGAACCGGGGAATAATGAAACATCCCTGGGAGAAAACCAGGGAACAATGCGGGTAATTGTCAACCATAACTGGCATCCGGATGTGGAAGCTACCTTTCAGGAGGACAATGCTGATCATCGTATTATTAATTGCGCTTATAAACTGACCCAAGACCACCCCGAGAAAGAGGTTGTTTTAATTTCCAAAGATACCAATATGCGTTTGAAAGCGCGATCTTTGAAAATTATCGCTGAAGATTATACTACTGACAAAATTGAAAGTATTGATAAAATTTATACCGGTGTTCGGTTGATTAATGATGTGACAGATGAGGCGATCAACCAGTTATACAGTGAACAGGGTTTTATTGATTTGGAATTAACTAGCGTTATTAAATCACCAACTCCAAATGAAAACTTTATTCTGAAAAGTGGTCAAAAGTCCGGATTGGCCACCTTTAATGCAAAGGAAGGGCATTTCCGAAGGGTTGATAAATTAAGTGCTTACGGGATCTCTCCCCGGAATGCTGAGCAGTCTTTTGCCATGAATGCGATATTAAATCCGGAAATGCAATTGGTATCCATAACAGGAAAAGCAGGTACTGGAAAAACACTCCTGGCTCTGGCCGCTGCCCTGGAACAAAGGTCAAACTACAGACAAATTTACTTGGCCCGGCCTATTGTCCCTCTTAGTAATCGGGATATCGGTTTTTTACCCGGAGATATTCAATCAAAGATTAATCCCTATATGAAACCTCTTTTTGATAATTTAACCTTTATCAAGCATCAATTTAAAAAGAGAGATGAGCGAGTTAATAAAATTGATGAAATGCTGGAGAATGACAAATTGGTTATTACTCCATTGGCTTATATAAGGGGTCGCAGTTTTCAAAAAGTTTTTTTTATTGTCGATGAAGCACAAAATCTGACACCACATGAAATAAAAACCATTATTACCCGGGCAGGAGATGGAACCAAATTTGTATTCACAGGAGATATCAATCAAATTGATCAGCCATATCTGGATACACTCTCAAACGGGCTCAGTTATCTGATCAACCGGTTTACGGGGCAAGCTATGTATACCCATGTTACTCTACAAAAAGGAGAACGCTCCTCCTTGGCTGAGTTAGCCAGTGATCTTTTATGAGATTCATCCTCAATTTGCTATTAGGGTTTATTTAATGTTCTATGGGTTTCGCAGCCAAATTTTTTAAAATTAAAAAAGGTGAGGGAAAACCTTTTTTAATTTTATTTGTTCATTTCTTCTGTTTCTCTGCCATGGGGATCACCGCCGGATCAGCCAGAGATGCGTTTTTTCTGACCCTATTTGAGAAAACATATCTTCCCCTGATGTACGTGGCCATTGCAATTGTAATGGCCGGAGCAATACCTCTGTACACGAAATTATCTGGAAACAGGAATATTACCCGGATAATTTTTATTTCATCTGTGTTTTTCAGTTTAACCATGGTTCCGTTTACCTATTTTCTTTCCGGATGGTTTGTCCCCCTATTTTATATATGGATTGAAATCATGATAGTGTTGACCATTACACAATTCTGGATTCTGGCCGGTGATATTTTTAATGTGCGCCAGGCAAAACGATTATTCGGTCTTATTAGCGGAAGCGGTGCTATCGCCTCGATGGTCGTTGGAGCTGGTATCCGGCCGTTTGTCCATACATTTGGTTCGGACAAACTCCTCTACGCCACGGCATTCTTCCTGTTGATCATTGCATTAATGTCCTTTCTGATTCGTCCGTTTCAGTCAAAACAAGGTCGGGTAACAACTCAATCAAAGCAGGAAGAAATAAAACCCAAAGTTCGTCAAAAATTTGATCCCTATTTAATATCGCTGATTGTGTTGATCTCTGCGATGGCTATCGTATCAAAATTTGTGGATTATCAATTTAAAATGACTGCTTCAAATGCTTACCCGACTCAGGATGAATTGGTCAATTTCTTTGGAATGTTTTATGCCGTAACCGGCGCTGCCGCGTTTATTGTTCAATTTTTTCTTACAGGGAAAATATTATCTAAATGGGGTGTTTTGGCTGGATTAATTATTTTACCTCTTACTCTTTTTTCCGGATCAATTGGTTTCCTGATGTTTCCGGTGCTGGCAGCAATTTTTATTCCAAAATTTGCAGACCAGGTTTTCAAATTTACTATTAATAATACAACACTTCAGTTATTGTGGTTGCCGGTTCCTCCAAAAATAAAACAAGAAACAAAACCCGTCATTGACGGAACCATTAAAGCCTTTATGGAAGGGTTTGCAGGCTTATCTATTTTCATTGCTGCTAAATGGCTCCCAATCCATCTATTGAGCATTGCCGTGCTGATCATTGCTTTCCTGTGGATATTTTTTGCCTTCAAAACCAAAAACGGGTATGTGGGTGCTCTACAAAAAGCCATCGAAAAAAGACATTTGAATTTTGAGAACCTTGAAATTGATATTGCAGATAATGCCATGGTAGAAACCATTGGAAATACTCTGAAAACGGATGAAGAACTCAAACAGTTGTTTGCCTTAGAACTAATAAATGGAATCCCATTGTCTCCTTGGTCTGAAACATTGAATCATCTTTTCCACACTGGCAGAGATCGTGTTCGGAAGGAAATTTTGTCTATGTCAGCTAACGAAATAAATGTGGTATCGAATGAAGAACTTTTGGAAACACTAAGAGATAAAAAACTTGCTGATATTGCTATGAATATTGTTGGAAAGCGACGTTTAATTTCAGCTATCCCGGTACTGGAAAACTATTTATCTGACACTGACCCACAATTACAATTATGCGCTGCCGCAGCCCTCCAATTAATGGAATCTGAAAAATACTCGGAAGCAAAAAGTTTAATTCAGGAAAAAATGAGCAGTCCAGATCCGGTGATCCAGGCAATAGCGATTCGACTCCTTGCAGATCAACGTGATATTCTCACAACCCAATTATTAATCTATTTCTTAAATAGTCCATCTGAGGCCACGAGCTATGCTGCTTTATTCGTCGCTGGAGAAAGAAAAGATACCGATTTAATCTCGGCCATTATTTCCAATCTTGCCGATCCGAAAACGCTTCCCTCTACTCGTGTAATATTAAGAAAATATCCTGAAGTCACCGTCACTAAAAAATTGATTAATATCCTCAATGAAAAGCTTGATAATCAACCGTTATGCCGGGGAATAATGGGGGTGTTAAAAGAATATCATTCTCCCGGTATTGTTCAATCACTGATTGAATTATTAGAAAATACAACTATTTTTCAAAACGAAATCATTGATACTTTACTAACTTTGGCCAGAAAAGAAAAACTTTCTGAAGATTTAATCGATCGTATTTCTAAAATCGTGTATCGTTTATCAAATGATGCTTATCGATTGGTTGAATTCTCAAACGAAATCCGACAAATTGATAAAAATCACCTTTTGAAAGAAATTATTGACCATGATCTTTCAAAACAGATTCCGTTTTTAGTCAAATTGGGAATCATTCATGTCCCGAATACTCCAGTGGAATCTTATCTTCAGACCATTCAAAAACGTCATCTGAAACAAATGCCCCTTGTTTTGGAAGTTTTGGACAATATTTTCAACGGCGACCAAAAGGAATGGATTATGCCACTGATTGAAAAATACCCAACTAAAGAATTAATTAAAATCGGTGAAAAACGCTTCGAAAATTTACCCCTTGGATTAGAAAAGCAATTGGAAATAATCATCCAAAGTAATCGAGCCTGGGCATCAGCAATAGCTGTGGATTTTATTCTCAGACATGAGTTTTCGCAGTTGATTCAGAAGATGGATTGGAATCAAGTTACGGAGACAAAATATCTGAAGGAGGTTTTGATAAAAGATAATGTATATCAGAAATACGGCAAACTATTTCAAAAATTTAATCTGGATACAAAGGAGTTAAATATGTACTCTACATTGGAAAAAACCATTTTATTAAAAACAGTCAGCCTGTTCCAAACCATTCCATCAGAGGATCTGTCTAAAGTAGCCCAGATTGCGAATGAAATACAATTTCCTGCCGACAATTCTCTGTTTAAAAAAGGGGACTTCGGTGATTCACTTTATATTGTAATGAATGGTGAAGTTGAAATTCATAAAGAAGAACGTCATATTGCTTCCTTGAAGCAGGGAGCGTGTCTGGGAGAAATGGCTCTGTTAGATCACGAACCTCGATCCGCCGATGCCACAACCAAAACAGAAACCACTCTCCTCAAAATAACCCAAGAAGATTTTTATGAGATTATGAGTAGTAATATGGAAATTATGCAGGGGATCGTAAAATTATTGACCGGCCGACTGAGAGAAGCCATTAATTAGGAGTCAATATTTCCTCTATTTTCTCATCAACTTTTTCTTCGACCTTGTCACTTACTTTTTTTTTACAGACTTACTCAATTCACCTGCTCTTTCAGAAATAACCTTTTTAGCTGATTGAATGTCTTTATTAAACCGATCCATATTCACTTCCTCGCCGGTCCAAACAAGGTAGGCAATGTAAATAACAAGAACAGCCGCCATCGCTAAGGCCATCTTAATCAATTTCTTTACAATTCCAAACAGGATGACAAGCGCCAGTACTACCGCAACCGCCAGGTAAACAGGATTATGGGTCAATGTATTGATAATGGTTTCCATAAATTACTTTTTCAAATATTTTAGTTTATTACGATTAATATGTCCTGTCTTTTTTTCCAAAGCTGAAATTAACTCCATAATAAAAGGATCATCCGGCATGTCCAAGGTAAAGGTTACTAACCTGGCCGATGTGGAAACAATGTTTTTTTTATCATCAAAAACAATATCGACTATTCCTATATAGTATCCTTCTTTTCCAGCTTGGACAATTAAACTATGATTGTTAACACTGCCCGAATCCAATTTTGATTGGGAGTGACTTCCGATGATAACATTAATCCCGTTCACCTCTTTCGAAAGCGTTATATCTTTATCATGGCCTTCGTGGGTTAAGGCAATAATAAGATCTGTGGAATCTGAATATTGCTCAACAAATGATTTCAGATTGGATACCGGATCTGATAATAAAAATTTCTCTCTTAGTTCTTTGGGATAATAGCGAAAGACATTTGGGTGTAGAGTCCCAACGATTGCAATGTTGACTCCTCCCCTATTCAGGTTAATGTGATCCGACAGTCCTAACTCTTTCATTTGTTTTAAATTACCAGCCAATGCAGGATAGGGTAATTTTTTAAGTTGTTCTTTTATATTTGTCCTTGATAATTCCTGGTCACCCACAAGGATTGCATCGTAAGGGAGCATTGCATATGCTTCAATTATGAGACTGTCGAGGAAAGGCCTTTGTGTCACCGAAAACAAATCGCCTGCATCCAATACAATGGTATTGGGATGTTTTTTTATAAATTGATTGATAAAAACAGATCTTTTTTCAATGGCGCCATAAGGATGACCCGGGCAGTAGCAATTTTCCAGCGCACCATTGGTATTATTGGTATGCAATATATATAAATGACGATCGTTTGACCATGCAAACACATGAAAACAAACAATGATTACGACCAAGTATTTATTAAAAAACCCCATGGTTCCAGTCTTAAATTGATGCATAATCGTGTAGGATTCAAAGGATTTTTTCCTAAACTCATCTATGATAAAATCAACAATCACTGCTATCATCATTGCCGTATTCCTATTTTTTTCCAGCGCATATATTGCTCTGAAAATGGGAGCACTTCCCTGGCCGATTATTTTTTCTATTATTGTATCAGCAGGATTACTCAAAATTTTTGGCGGTTTATCTCCAAATAAATTAAATATAGCCCAAGCGGGAGGATCCATCGGTGGCTTGATGGCTGCTGCAGTGGTATTTACTTTACCCGGATTCGTGATGGATATGCCAGACTCTTTTCCACTTGGATGGATTGCACTAATCTCTGTTTGTGGTGCAGTATTAGGGATTGGACTATCCATTCCTCTTCGAGAAGAGTATGTGATTAAACAAAATCTTGCATTTCCGGCAGGAAGGGTCGGAGGTGAAATTATTCAATCAGGATTTAGTCAGGATCATCGATTTGGTCTTATGCTGATTTTCGGGTTTTTGACCGCGCTGCTTACAATCGGCAGAGAATCTTTAAATTGGAATTTTATTAATTTAGGGACGGTGGGATCACAGCCTATACTGATTCTTATCATGCCTATGGTAATCGCAACCGGACTGATTCTCGGCCCCGAAAATAGTTTCTCATGGGGAGCGGGTGGATTTCTTTCTGTGATTATCGGTGCAATCATCATGATTATGTTACCCAAAAATGATGCCATTCCTTTGATTCAAAATTTTGGGATGGGTTTGGTCATCGGCTCCGGTATAGGGTACATCTTGATGCATACAGGAGTGTCCTTTCAGAAGAATGCCATTTTTATTCGACACAAACCCTGGGTATGGGTCATGGTTGCTACCAGCGTATTCATATTAATGATGACAGGAATTCCTGTCTTTGCTGCTATCTTCTGTTTATTGCTGACATTTTTGTCGGTAAACCTTGCCAGCCGGATGACCGGACTCACGAATATAGATCCTTTAGAGCAATTTGGATTGCTATCTGCCTTATTCATTACAGTATTTTTTGGTGTGATGAACCTGAATATTTCATTGGAACACAGGTATATGATTACCTTTTTTATTGCTACAGCCACCGCCATCGCAGGAGATATTGGCCACGATTATAAGTCTGCTGAAATTGTTGGGACTGATTATCACCAAATTATTAAAATTGACTTGATTGTAGCTGTGGTCATTTCTTTAATGGTTCCCGCTTTATTATTATTTATTAAAAGCCCGGTAATTGCCCACCAATTGTTTACTCCTGATTTGCCTGCACCTCAGGCTCAAATTGTTATGGCTAATTTGAAGGGGTTACCCCATCCCATTATTTTTCTGATTGGTTTGTTTATGGCCATTATCATCGAGGGATGCAGAGCAAAAGGACGATTCTTATCCATCCATTTAATGCCATTGGGGATTGGACTTTTTCTGGGATTTAATTTGGCATTTCTGATTACAATTGGCGGATTTGCCGCTTTGCATATTCAGAAAAGAGGTTCAGAAAAAATGCTGACTGCTATTGTTATTGCTGCTGCAATTTTGAGTGGAGAAGGAACCATTGGTTTCCTTCAATCCGCAGTCAACGTATTCTCACCAGATAACTATACAGCTATCATGGGAATTACTACCCTGATTCTGATTGCTTTTTTAGCCAGAAGTATACGAAGCTATTTCCAAGAACCATGAATTGTCTATTCAAAACAGATATCTTGAAGATTAAGGTGAGATCCTCATCCGCCCGACAACTTTTTTATATTGGAATATTTACCTCTTTCTTATTTGCCCAATCAAAATACCCGGCAGATCCAGTCCTCACATCGCCAAATACAACTATTTTAGAAAAAACAGTTGTATTACCGATCGCCGGTTGGCAACGTATCTCTCATCATATCGATTTACTCAATTGTCAATTTTACCCAAGTTGTAGTCAATATGGAGCAATAGCTGTCAAGGAAAATGGTGTATTAAAGGGGCTTCCTATGGTAGCAGACCGGATTATTCGATGCAACCCTTCTGCCCATTTTAATCATATACGAAT
Organism: uncultured bacterium; assembly: GCA_964466265.1. Taxonomy (GTDB): domain Bacteria; phylum Fidelibacterota; class Marinisomatia; order Marinisomatales; family TCS55; genus JADFRD01. The sequence goes on from CAYXMX010000026.1 coordinate 8,154, forward strand.
GAATGGTGAATTTTATGGAGACTATCGATTAGTGGATAATCCACAGTCACTGCGTCATAAATCTGTCTCAAAATCTCCAATTTTTGCAGGAACGATTTCAGCGCTCGTCCCCGGGGCTGGTCGTATTTATGCAGGAAGATGGTTCGATGGAATCATGGGATTTTTTATGGTTTATCTAACGACATCTTCAGCAGTGGATGCATCTAAAGGAAATCACATTATTGACAAGATGTTTTTTTATACCATAGCTGGTATTTTTTATGCTGGAGAAATTTACGGTGCATACAGATCTGCTAAGTTTTACCAATTACAGTAGTTGATAGGAATGGAATTAGAAGTGTATTTTTCCCCTCCATTTTATGCCACCGTAGCTCAGTTGGTAGAGCAACGCATTCGTAATGCGTGGGTCGGAGGTTCGACTCCTCTCGGTGGCTCTGTCGGTTATTCAGTATTGGTAGCTAATGCATGGAAGAGAGGTTCCCTGCCCGCCAAAGCGAAGTGCAGGAGGGGACTCCTCTCGGTTGCTCAATATTTAGGTTATGTTTATGATGGCATTTTGAAGTGAAAATTATTCTACAACCAGAAGTTCTACATCAAAAATGAGTGTTGAATTCGATGGAATTACCCCCATATCCCTGCTTCCATATCCTAAACCTGGTGGTATTGTTAACCTTCGTTTTTCGCCAATTTTCATGCCCAATATTCCCTGATCCCAGCCTTCAATCACTTGATTAGCTCCCAAAGTAAAACGAAAGGGATCTCTGCCGGGCTTAAGAGAAGAATCAAATACGCTTCCATTTTCCAGCTTTCCAGTGTAATTCAGCGTCACAATACTGTATTTCTCAGCTGCAATTCCATTTCCCTCTTTTATTATTTCAATTATGAGTCCGTTTTTCATTGTAGTCCTTTCGTTTTGGCAACTCAGTATAAGTAAAAAGGAGATTAAAAAAATTCTCCAGTGTCGAGTTATTAAATAAAGCATAATTTCATTGTAATTTCTCATAGAGTTTACGAACCACCATGACAAAAACAGCCAATATGTTTTCATCTTTACATTTGCCACCGTTGGCAGACCGTGTCCGCCCAAAAAATCTGGACGAATATATAGGGCAAAATCATCTGGTGGATTCCAACAGAATTATTGCCAAATCCTTAGAAATGAAAAAGCCGTTTTCCATGATTTTCTGGGGACCTCCGGGATCAGGTAAAACAACATTGGCCAGAATTATTGCCAAATCGGTTGATTCTGAATTTCATGAACTATCAGCGGTGTCCGGCGGAGTTAAAGATCTGCGAAACATTATTTCTAAAAGTAAAACCAATCTAGAGTCGGGCAAATCCACTCTTTTGTTTATTGATGAAATCCACCGATTCAGTAAGTCCCAACAGGATGCACTCTTACATGCTGTAGAAGAAGGCCTCCTGACCCTCATTGGAGCCACCACTGAAAATCCATCCTTTGAAGTGATCAGTCCTCTCCTCTCACGCTGCAGAACATTGACATTAGAACCCCTTTCTGAAAATTGCTTGGACCAAGTACTAAACCGGGCATTCGAACTGGATATAATTTTATCTAAAGGAAAAATTCAAATAAATCAGTTAACAAAAGACTATCTTATTCATTCCGCTGGTGGGGATGCCAGAAAAATGCTAAATACATTAGAAGTGGCGATCAACTTAGTGGGCGAAAGTGGAACCATAACGAGTGAAATACTGCAGGAGGCACTTCAAAGTAAAACACAATTATATGACAAAACGGGGGATTACCATTACGATACCATTAGTGCATTTATCAAATCGGTTCGGGGGAGTGATCCCGATGCGGCAGTTTATTGGCTAGCTGTCATGCTGGAGGGTGGAGAATCACCTGAATTTATTGCCCGGCGTCTTGTTATTCTAGCATCTGAGGATATTGGGAATGCAGATCCCAGAGGTTTGAGTTTGGCCACATCCGGATTCCAGGCAGTCCATATGATAGGCATGCCTGAATCAGCCATAATATTATCCCAGGTCACTACTTATCTGGCCAGCGCTCCTAAATCCAATGCATCTTATCGGGCCATTAATCATGCAATGAAAAATGTAAAAGAGCACGGAACTCCCGGAGTTCCTCTCCATTTACGAAATGCGCCCACAAATCTCATGAAGGCATTAGATTATGGTAAAGATTATCAATATCCTCACCAGACAGAAGGTCATTTTATTCAGGAAAATTATTTCCCGGATCATGTTCATGAACATTTTTATCAACCCACTCGATTAGGTTATGAAGAATTTATGGCTAAAAGACTCAAAAAGTGCTGGCCGGACCGATATAAGTAAGAGCAATTATTGAACACTTTTTTAATATTATTTTCACAGTTCCGAAATCCTCCTCTGATGAGATGGAGTATGATCGGTCGTTCCATGATTACGATTACCATCCTGTTACTGGCTCAACTTTCTGCTCAGGATAAACGTTTAAAATTGAAGCAGGCAGACCTATTGGAAAATAAAACCATCAATGGCCGATCGGTTCAGTTGTTGACAGGGAATGTTATTTTTACTAAAGGAAAAATGACAATCAAATGCGAGAGGGCCCGTTATCAGGAAAAAACAGGCCAGGGATTGTTAATCGGAAAGGTCACAATGGAAAAAGAAGGTCAATGGCTGAAGGCTGATTCTGTTCATTATGATTCTCCGAAGGATATTTTTACCTGCTATCATCACGTTCATATTTGGGATAGTGATTATGATTTGCGGGCTGACACCGTTATCTATTACTCTGAGCTGGACAGCGGTATCGCTATGGGAAATACCCGACTGGTTCAACAAAATCAGATTGTGACAGCTGAACAATTGCAATATGTTAAAAAGGATAGCGCTGATGCTGCTTCTTATACTGGAAAGATAAATGTTCGTATTGAAGAAGGAAATCGAGTGGCAACTTGCGGAGAAGCAATTTATGACTATCAATCCAATCAAACCTTTTTACGAATTAGCCCAAAATTGGAAGAAGAAAATCGTATTCTTGAAGGAAGCGAAATTCAGTTAAACTATCATGACAATATTTTAGATTATGTGTTTATTCCCTCTAAGGCTCGAGCGGTGAATACATCTAAAGGGTTTCGGGAATTCGAAACACAAACACTAGACACCACTATTGTAAAACGATCCTTTGTTTCTTTTAAAGATGATATGACGGGGTCAATTCTGAAAGGCTTTTTTCATGAAGGGCATTTAGATTCAGTGAGGTTGGAAGGTATGGCGTCCACCCTTTATCATATTTTTGAGGATTCAGTGTACCAGGGGAATAATCTTGCTTCAGGGGATACCATAACATTATCATTTAGCACAAAAGATAGTGTTGATGTACAGTTAGAAAAAATTCATGTATCCGGTGGATCTCGTGGTGTATTTACACCTGATTCATCCAACAGGGATATGACAGCAACTATTACGTATGCATCCGATGAAATTGTTTATGATATTTTAACCGAAAAAACAGACCTAACCGAGGAAGCAAATATTAAATATAAAGATGTGAACCTCCATTCAGGATTTATAAATGTGGATTGGAATCATCATTTATTAAAGGCTTTTCCGACTCCTCCAGCTGATACTATATCAGCCCTGCAAAAACCCTCCATTGTTGAAAATGGTCGAGATCCCATGGTGGGAGATACGTTAATTTATAATTTAAAATCGCGAAAAGGGCGTATTAAGCAAGGAAGATCAAAAGCAGATGATGGGTATTATTCCGGGAACGAAATTCGTAATCGGGACCAAAAAGTATACTATATAGAAAATAGCTCTTACACTACTTGTAGCTTGGAGACACCTCACTTTCATTTTAAAAGTAAAAATATGAAAATTCTAAATAATGATAAAGTCATTGCCCGACCCATTGTATTATATATTAGTAGAATTCCCATTATCGCTTTGCCATTTGGTATTTTTCCTCATAAAAGCGGTGGAAGACATTCCGGTTGGATTATGCCTGGCTATGGCGAAAATAATGTCAGAGGACAATATATCAATAATTTTGGTTACTTTTGGGCACCCAATGATTATTGGGGATCAAAGTTCACTATGAGTTTTGGGGATCGACAGGGATTTGTTTTTAATTTGGATAATGCCTATAGAGTTCGCTATAAATTCAATGGATCATTGAATTTTAAAAGTAGACAAATATTATCCGGGTCGGATAATATTTCAGAAATTGTCAACAGTCGAAATACGAATTATCAAGTCCTATGGAGGCACACTCAAACGCTCCGGCATAATCAAAATTTAAATGTAAATGCAAATTACTCAAGCAGTGGCGAATTTAATCGAAAGTATACATCTGATCCTCAACAGAGGATGAGGCAACAGCAAACTATCTCAAACGCAACTTACTCTAAGCGTTGGCCTTCTATTCAAGTTTCTATGAGCATGAATCTTTCATCAACTACTAATCTGATGGCCAATGACCGTATTGACTCTACATCTGCATTTTACATGAAACCAACCCGAGCCGGTATGCAAACCAATATTACAACCGCAACGCTCCCTTCCTTGAGTTTTCGGTTTGGCCAGCGAAATCTGTTCCCGGATAAAGGAGGAAAACAGCATTGGTTTAATAATATTACCTGGAGTTACAACACATCCCTAACCAATAAGGAGAGAAGTTATTACGAAACAGATGAATCGATTATCGATGATACAACATCCAATTATTATTGGAATGATGAAAAACAAAATTTCAATGATCATGTTATGCGTCATTCATCCTCATTAAATGCACCCACAAAAATTTTCAGATATATTACTTTTAATCCCAGTTTAAACTTAAAAACAGATTGGGTGAATCGTACTTTTTCAGCTAGACTGGATAGAGCAACCAATACAATCCTTACTAATGAGGTCTCCGGTTTTGCCAGCAGAACAACGGGGAGTTTTAATGCATCCCTAAATACACAGATTTACGGTTTATTTCCAATGAATATCGGTAAAATCATTGCAGTTCGCCATGTGGTTTCCCCATCGGTTGGCTATTCATTTAGGCCGGATTTTTCGAAAGAGGTCTTTGGGGTAAATCCTGGATATTTTGAAACCTTGAATGATACAGCGGGAACTCTTCTTTATCATGATCGCTTCAGAGGTACCTTGGCAGGGGGCACTCCAAAGAGAGAATCCCAATCTATGACTTTTGGTATTAATAATAATTTTCAGGCAAAAATTCAAGAAGGTGAAAAGAGTAAATTCGTTAATCTGTTTTCATGGCGAATGGGAACCAGCTATAATTTCGTCGCAGATCAATTTAAATTAAACAACTTGTCTTCTTCGATTCGATCTAAGATTGGGCAGTCCAGTATAGATTTGCGAATGACCCATGACTTTTATCAGTATAATTCACAAGATAAGAAACGAATTAACCAATTTCGCAAAACGGATAAAGGACTTTTCAACCCACGGCTTACAAAAATGGAATTATCCACTGGTTTTAAACTCTCGGGGAAACAGTTTGGTATTAATCAGGACAAGGATACTACTTCGACAACTGTTGCGCCGGATTCAATCAATATTTTCCCTTTATCCACCCAAAATAAAAGTCAAGGTGGGGCCTTATGGAATACACGATTTAGTGTTGGTTATTCATTAAACAAATTTGATCCGGTAAATCCTCAAGAAACATTCTGGATGAATACAAATTCCACTATCAATATTACCCGAAAATGGCGTGTGAGTTATACAGCCAGATTTGATTTAATGAATAAGGAATTAATTAGTCATCGGTTCTCTATTTATCGCGATTTACATTGTTGGGAGATGGCGATAGATTGGACTCCCAGCGGATATGCTTCTGGGTTTTATTTGAGAATTAATGTCAAATCACCCACACTTCGTGATTTACAAATAGAACAACGAGGTGGCGCCCGAATTAGAATGCCCTTATAATTCTCTTTCCTTTCTCTATATAATTCATCGCAAATTCAATAGTGAAAAATATCAAATTTAAATACTGTCCTGAGTGTCAATCAGAATATGAACCGGAAATCAACCTCTGCACGGATTGTAATGTCACGCTGGTGAACGAGCAGCCTCTTGATATTCCATTGGATCAAATTGAATGGGTTGAGGCAGCTCAATTTTCAGGGAAAATATATGGAGAAATGGCAGGTGAAATCCTGGATAATCATCAGATACCCTACTTTTTGAAATCTGACTTTTTTGCTTCAGCTCTCAATATTTCTCAGATTAATATCCCCGGTTCTATTATCAAACTCTATGTCCCTGAGGATAAAAAAGAACAAGCGGCTGAATTAATAAACAATTTGTCACAATAATATGGTATTTCGCGCAGTTAAAGGTACCCACGATATCCTTCCGACTGAAAGCAGACGATGGCAAGAAATGGAAGAAATTATCCACTCAGTTGCAACTCGATTTGGATATGCAGAAATCAGGACACCCATCTTTGAAAACACCGCACTATTCAGCCGGAGCGTTGGTGAAGAAACAGATATTGTTTCTAAAGAAATGTATTCTTGGGAAGATCGCTCCGGCGGACACCTGACCTTGCGCCCTGAGCTAACGGCTCCGGTGGTCAGAGCATATATCCAGCACAATTTAGGATCCGCTTCTCCCCTGCAAAAATTGTATTATTTAGGACCTCTTTTTCGCAGAGAACGCCCTCAGAAAGGCAGACAGCGACAATTTCATCAGTTTGGTATAGAAGCCTTCGGTTCCGAACATCCTGAACAAGATGTGGAAATTATTGCCCTTGCAAGTCAATTATTTTCTGAGTTAAAGATTCCAAACATCACTTTAAAATTAAACAGCATTGGCTCCAGTGAATGTCGAGCGATTTATCGGAATGCTCTGCGTGATTATTTACAGCCCTATCAAAATGATTTATCTGAGACCAGTCAAATCAGGCTGGAAAATAATCCTTTAAGAATTTTAGACACAAAAATTCCCCACGAGAAAGACATCCTCCAACAGGCTCCATCCATATCTGCTTATTGGACTCAGGATGACCGAGAACATTTTGAAAAAATTCAATGGCTGCTGAAAGAATTAAATATTCCCTTTATTCTGGATGAAACACTGGTGCGGGGATTAGACTACTATACACGGACTACCTTTGAATTTCAAGCAGGAAATTTGGGAGCACAGGATGCTGTTTGTGGAGGTGGACGCTATGATCATCTGGTTGAAGTTCTCGGTGGAAAACCAACACCATCCATTGGGTTTGCAATTGGTTTGGAACGAATTATGCTATCTATGAAAACCAGGAATACAGGAAAAAATTCTAATTCAATTTATTTGATTAATCTTGGGAACTCTTCCATTGGATTCGCTTTACAAGTTGCCGGAAATCTCCGCAAACATAATCATACGGTTACAATGGATACATTGCACCGCAGCTTAAAAGCTCAGCTCCGAGAGGCAAACAAACTGGGCTCCAGTAAAGTAATTATCATTGGAGAAGAAGAATTCAAAAATAATAGTGTGCAGATTAAAGATTTAAACCAGGGAAACCAGGAAGAGGTCGGAGTAGATGATTTGGTGAATTATTTCACCGTTTGACTTTTCCTTAATTTATTCTACATTAGTATACGCGCATGAAAAACGTCTAACAACTTCGGAAAAATAATTAATGAATAAACCACTGATTATCGTTGAGTCTCCGGCCAAAGCCAGGACTATTGAAAAATATTTAAGCAATGAGTATGATGTTATTGCTTGTGTTGGCCATGTCAAAGACTTACCTCGTAAAAAATTGGGTGTTGACGTTGAAAAAGATTTTATGGCTGAATTTGTAGTGATGGATGATAAAAAAGATATTATTAAAACCATTAAACAAAAGTCAAAAAAAGCTCCTGAAGTCATTCTGGCCACTGATCCTGACCGGGAAGGAGAAGCCATCGCAGCTCATTTGGCTGACGAAATTTCCAACAGGAATATTTCCCGGGTTCAATTCACGGAGATTACGCGGGAAGGAATCAAAGAAGGAATGGCCAATCCTCGAGAGGTGGATATTGATCTGGTGAATGCTCAATATACACGGAGAATTATTGATCGGCTGGTGGGATATAAATTGTCCCGTTTACTCTGGAATACCCTACAGAAAACAATGAGTTTTGTAAAGGAATCCCTTTCAGCAGGCAGAGTACAGTCTGCAACCTTAAAAATGATTGTGGATCGTGAAAGATACCGGGCAAAGTTTAAGTCTTCTGTTTATTATGATCTGAAGGCTGAACTGGAAACGGAAGAGTTAAAAGGGTTTCAATCAGATTTAATTTCTGTAGATGGGGGCCGCCTTGCAACAGGTAAAGACTTTGAAAATGCCACAGGAAAACTCAAAAATAATAAGGTCATACTCTTAACATCCTCTCAGGCAGACGCATTGGTTATGGAATTGAAAAATGGACCTTGGATAGTAAAAAATGTCGAAGAGAAGCCACAAACTTCTAACCCATATGCCCCCTTCATTACCAGTACTCTTCAGCAGGAAGCATCAAGAAAATTACGTTTTTCAGCTCGGAAAACAATGCGAACGGCTCAGCGACTTTACGAAGCTGGCTTTATCACCTATATGCGTACTGATTCAATTCAACTCTCCCAGGAAGCAATAAAGGGTTCCCGTTCCGTCATTCAAACTCTTTATGGAACCGAGTATTTACCAGAAAAGCCGGTAGTCTATAAGAGTAAAGTAAAAAACGCCCAGGAAGCTCACGAGGCCATTCGTCCAGCCGGATTAAACTTTACCGAAGTCAAGACAGTCACATCAAAATTAGGCAAAGATGAAGGACGGTTATATGATTTGATCTGGAAAAGAATGGTTGCCAGTCAAATGAAATCAGCGAAATTAAGAAGGACCATTGTTCAGATTGAAAACCAGAATACCATTTTTCGAGCAAGGGGCCGGGTCATATTATTCCCCGGATATATGAGAGTTTATGTCGAAGGAACAGATGATCCGGCTGGAAAGCTGGCAGATCGTGAGCGATTTCTCCCTCCACTAAAAGTTGGGCAACGTTTAACCTGCAATCACCTTGTCTCCGAGGAACATACGACCAAACCACCAGCTCGATTTTCTGAGGCGTCCATTATCAAAGAAATGGAGAGATTAGGGATAGGCAGGCCTTCTACCTGGGCTAGTATTATCAGCCGAATTCAGGAAAAAGATTATATCCGGAATCAAAAAGGCTCGTTGGTTCCCACTTTCTTAGCCATTGCGGTTACCCAACTTCTGGAAAACCATTTTTCATCTCTGGTTGACTCGCAATTTACTGCACGGATGGAAGATGAATTAGACTCCATTTCCAGAGGGGAGTTAGATCCATTACCTTTTATGTCCGATTTCTATTTCGGAACGGAAGAATCTGTCGGTTTCGTAAAAATGCTTGAGGATGAAATAGATATTCGAAATGCCTGCTCAGTTTTATTGAATAAAGGAAGTGAGGATGAAATTGTCATCCGGGTTGGAAATTATGGCCCCTATTTGGAACAGAGGAATGAAAGGCGATCTATTCCCAATATGCTGTCATTGGGAGATATCACCGTCGAAAAAGCAATTGAAATTTTAAAGAAAGATGCTTCGCAATCGGAGATGATAGGTGTAGATGAAGAATCTGGTAATACTATTTATATGAAAGAGGGACCTTATGGTCCTTATGTGCAATTGGGAGATTCAAAGACCAGAAAGTCACTTCCCAGAGGTATAGAAAAGGAAAATGTTGATTTAGAAATGGCCATCAAATTGTTATCCATGCCAAGATTACTGGGAAGCCATCCGGAAACAAAAGAGGAAATCCGGGTTGATTACGGACGATATGGTCCTTATTTAAAAGTCGGTGAGAAAAATGTAAAGCTCCCACCACCATATAACCCTCTTGATGTGACGTTGGAGACGGCTCTTGAAATTATTAAAAATAGAAATAAACCAAGTACTGACCTAAAAACATTGGGGAACCATCCTGATGGTGAATTGTTGGTGCTAAAAGATGGACGATATGGTCCCTACATTTCCGATGGAAAATTCAATGCAGCTTTACCCAAAAATATTACGCCGGGAAGCGTTGATTTGGAAATGGCAATAAATATCATTAATGAACGCCGTGCCAAAGGTCCGGTAAAAAAACGCAGACGGAGAAAAAAATGAAACATCTCTTAATTTTTATTTTTATATCGCTATTGGCTGGAAGTACAAACGAACAAGACCTTATTATGGATATCGAAGGAAGTTTAATGGCCCCATGCTGTTGGAGTGGAACCGTCAAAGATCACGGTCATAGCCAGCTGGAACAAGAAATTGAATCCATGGTTAAGTCCGGTCAAACCAAAGATGAAATTCTTGACTATTATGTTAAAATATATGGAGAGCGGATTTTAGCAGTACCCGTTGCTCAGGGGTTTAATATAATGGCTTGGCTGGCACCTATTTTAATTGCATTAATTGGGATAACCTTTGTTACACTTTACCTGAAGTCGTCCCAATCAAAACAATTACAGGCTAATGCACTGGATGTTGGCGATGCAACTATTCCTTTTGATGATCAAATTGAAAAAGAATTAGAAGAGTTAAATTAATGGCAAATAAGGTACATTCTTTAGAGAAAATTGTTTCGCTATGTAAACGACGAGGTTTTATTTTTCAAAGCTCGGAAATCTATGGCGGTTTTGGTGCTGTATATGACTATGGGCCTCTTGGAATTGAACTGAAAAACAATATATCTCAATTTTGGTGGCGTGCCATGACCCAGATCCATGAAAATATTGTCGGTCTTGACAGCGGTATTCTTATGCACCCAAGAATATGGGAAGCCTCCGGACATGTATCAGAGTTCCATGATCCATTGGTTGATTGCAAACATTGTAAAGCCCGATTTCGCGCCGATGATCTGGTCGAACCAGATCCGGGAAAGATTACCTGGTCATCTATCCAATGTCCCCACTGCGGTACTACTGGAAATCTAACAGATCCAAGACAATTCAATTTAATGTTTAAAACACAAATGGGCCCGGTGGAAGAGGAGGGTGACATGGCCTACCTTCGTCCGGAGACTGCTCAGGGAATTTATGTGAATTATCTTCTGGTTCAAGGATCAATGAGACTGAAAGTTCCATTTGGCATTGCCCAAATTGGGAAGGCCTTTCGGAATGAAATTGTTGCAAGAAATTTCATTTTCCGAACAAGAGAATTTGAACAAATGGAAATGCAATATTTTGTCAGGCCAGGGACAGATGATGAAGCAATGAACGCCTGGAAAGAAGAACGATTTAATTTTTATATCAATGAATTGGGAATTCAAAAGGATAAAATTCGATTTCATCAGCATAATGAAACCGAGTTGGCTCATTATGCCAAAGAAGCATGGGATATTGAATATGAATTTCCATTTGGATGGTCTGAAATTGAAGGGATACATAACCGGACTGACTTCGACTTGAAACGCCATCAGGAATTTTCCGGGAAAAATATGCAATATTCTGACCAAATTTCTAATGAAAAATATTTCCCTTATATCATTGAAACATCATCCGGACTCAATCGAATGCTTCTCTCCGTTCTGGCAAACGCCTATTGGGAAGATAAAGAAAATAATAGAATCGTCATGAAGCTTCACCCGAAGCTGGCTCCGGTTAAAGCAGTAGTTTGTCCATTAATTAAAAAGGATGGTTTACCAGAATTGGCACGGAAAATCACTGGCAAATTAAAAAAACATTATAAAATCATTTACGATCAACAGGGATCAATCGGAAAGCGCTATTATAGACAGGATGAAGCCGGAACACCTTTTGGGGTCACCGTTGATCATCAGTCCATCGAAGATCATACGGTGACCCTTCGTCATAGGGATACTCAAGAGCAAGATAGGATTTCCATCGATAGACTTACAGAAAAAATCGATGATGCTATCCTAAATTATTCATAAAGTTCTTTATTTTATTTTTTTTTTAAAAAACTTATGGTGTGTTTGCTCATTTTGCCATAGTTTTATAGTAATATACTTGAAAAAGTGAACAATAATGTATGTTTAACACACATGCAAACAAAAAACCAAGGAGAAAAAATGAAGAAACTCATGAGTTTATTTGTGGTCCTTGGGATGTTTTCTGGCCTTATGGCACAGAGTGGATCCATTTCTGGTACGGTAACAGACCAGGACGGGAATGCACTCCCCGGTGCCAACGTAGCCGTTGAAGGAACATCCTTAGGCGCAGCAGCCGATGGAAGTGGTGCTTATACAATCGCGGGCGTAGCTCCGGGAACGTATACAGTCTCAGCTTCATATATCGGTTACGTTTCATCCAGTCAGAGTATTTCTGTTGGAACGAGTGCATCACAGGCTGACTTTGCTCTTGCAGTCAGCGCATTAACCGGACGGGCAGTATCCGTTATCGGTTCCCGTTTTGCTCATACAGCTGAAGAACAAGCTGTACCGGTAGACGTTTTCACCGCTCAGGAAATCCGCCGTGCTGGCTTTTCTGAAACTGCACAAATACTACAATCTCTGGCTCCATCATTTAATATGCCAAGGACATCCATTTCTGACGGATCCGATACAGTCCGACCCATGACCTTAAGAGGGTTAAGTGCCGGACAAGTATTGGTACTTGTCAATGGGAAGCGCCGTCATACTACAGCGCTGGTCCACGTGAATAATAGCCCCAGCAGAGGCGATACAGGCGTTGATTTAAATGCCATTCCTGCTGCAGCTATTGAGCGTATTGAAGTTTTAAGAGACGGCGCCGCTGCTCAATATGGCTCTGATGCCATTGCAGGTGTGATTAATATTGTATTGAAATCCGGAAACAGTGGTGGATCATTCAATGTTTACACAGGGCATAATCAACATGAGATAGAAGCCATTCCAGTAGGATATGATCTTTATGGGATAAAATACGGAAATGCCAATACAGGTACGAAGGAAACAGAACCCTATACTTGGAATCCCACAACAGAAGCAGTGTATTCACGAGATTCAGATGGAAATCCACATGCAATTGTGACTTCGAGCGATCCTTACACAGTAAATGATGGTGAAGTCACCCAGTATCAATTGACCCGGGGATTTTCAATCGGTGATGGTGGTTCAATGCTCATTGCAGCTGAATATCGTGATCGTGGCAGATCCAATCGTGTAGGAGTTGAGGGAGAACAATATTTTGAACCCAATTCTGATTACTGGAGTAACGACGAAGCTGAGTCCCAACGTCTTCAATCCGGTTCCAACTGGTTTGTGGATCCGTTCCGGATGATTTGGGGTGACCAGAAACAAGATAATATTGGTTTTATGTTCAATGCAGATTTACCTGCTGGAGATAAACGATATTACGCATTTGGTGGTTATACTTCCCGCAATGGCGATACAGGTTGCTTTACCCGTCAACCTGATCAGGGAAACAAAGTATGGCTCAGTTCCAATCCAACTGGTTTTGTCCCTCATATCCAACCCAATGTAAGTGACTATTCAGCATCTGTGGGTGTTGAAGGTGTTTTTGGGAATTGGAGTTATGATATTTCCAATACATTCGGAATGAACAATTTCCATTTCTTTATGAATAGTACGAATGCTTCCTATGGCCCAGAGCAACTCCGTCATTATGATATTGGTGGTTTTAAATTCGAACAGAATACAACCAATATTGACGGTACAACCAAAATGGGCAACATCAATGTTGCCGCTGGTTTGGAACTCCGTTCTGAGAATTTCCGCATTTATGCAGGTGAAACAGCCTCTTATGCCAATGGTCAAGCAGGAACAAGCATTTCAGGCTGGGATTCATCTTATGTAGATACTACTACTGGTGTGACTCAGTATGTTAACTTGAATAGCAAAACAGCCGGAAGCGGATGCCAATGTTTTAGTGGTTTTAAACCATCCAACGAATTGGCAACGAAAAATGCTGATCGAAGTGTCACTGCTTTTTATGGTGATGCAGAAATGGATATGGGCATGTTACGCATTGGTGGTGCAGTCCGTTTTGAAAGTTATAATGACACACAGCTGGACGGTTCAGATCACAAATATAGTAACATGAGTATTAAAGGATCTGTTCGTGCAGAACCTATGTCCGGTGTGGTCGTTCGTAGTGCATTCAGTACTGGTTTCCGTGCTCCAGCACTGGCCCAGGCTTACCAGGCCAAGATTGCAACTAACTTTCTACCCGATCCAGTTACCGGTGAAACAGTGGCTTTTGAAGTGGGTACATTCCCGGTTAGTCACGGTTTTCCTCAAGCGTTGGGTGCCGAAGCATTGACTCCTGAAACATCAACCAATCTGAGTTTAGGAACATCCTTAACCTTTGGTGATATTCGCGTTAATGCTGATTACTACAATGTTGCTCTTAAAGATCGCATTGTGTTAACCGGTAACTTTACCGGTGATGAAAATGGTAATCTTGATAATAACAACGATGGTGAGCCTGATAATCCATTCGGATATGCTGTTCAGGCATTGTTGGATGCTGCCAATGAAAATGCCTCAGGTGGACGATTCTTTATGAATGGCGTAGATACCAAAACATCTGGTATTGATATTACGGCCGTTTATGGGATGGACCTCGGTGGATTAGGTGCCATTGATCTTTCATTAGGGTATAACAGTACTTCTACTGAAATAGATGCAATTAACCTACCCAGCGGTTTATCTTCCTCTCCTGTTAACGTGATCAGTGATGAAGATTTTGTCGCTAAAGCTAAAAGCACCATGTTTGATGCACGTGAACAGCGGACCATGACGGCAGCACAACCAAAAACCAATATGGTTTTGGGTGTAAACTGGAGCGGTTATTCACTACCTGTTCTTGATGTTCCCATTGGTGTGAATTTGAGTCTGCATCAGTTTGGCGAATATCACAGTCGTTACACGACAAGCACTAAACCGGATTTTGATTCAAAAGAATACGATGACGGTTGGGCACAAATCTATCCAGCGGTTATGATTATGGACTTAGAACTCACAGCTGATCTTGGTGCCATGAACGTTGCCTTTGGTACAAAAAATCTTGGCGATGTAATGCCCGAGAAAAATCTACTTACCAGTAGAAATAATGATGGTGCATTTGTCTACCCGGCAACTTCACCCAATGGTATGAACGGTAAATTCGTTTACACGAAATTATCTTTTAATTTCTAAACGACTCCGTTTAGCAAAAAAGCCTCCGGCTGAATGCCGGGGGCTTTTTTATTTTTTGGGGAATATATTCAGTTTAATTTTAATCTTAAATAATGACTTACAAAATTCATCCACATTTAAAATCTCTTAAACGCTCTGCGACCCTTGCCATTAATGAACAGTGTGCAAAGTTAACATCTGCCGGTATCACCGTCACCCGGTTTGGATTTGGTCAATCTCCATTCCCCGTTCCGGAGTTTCTGGTAGAAGAACTTCGAAAAAATGCCTACCGAAAAGAATATTTACCCGTGGAGGGATTGTACTCTCTAAGAGAAGCGATTGCAGAATATCATTCTATTGCGGATAAAATTGTAATGGATCCGGAAGGAATCATAGTGGGACCCGGGTCCAAAGAATTAATTTTTACCCTTCAATTGGTCACAAAGGGAACTACTTTAATCCCTTCTCCGTGCTGGGTTTCCTATGGCCCTCAGGCAGATATTGTTCAGAAGAAAATCCACTATATTCAAACACAATATGAACATTCCTGGAGACTGCTTCCTCATGAACTTGAATCAGCGATTCAATTCACAGATGATCCACAATTATTAATTCTAAATTATCCAGGGAATCCCGGTGGCGGAAGTTATTCACCTGATGAATTAGCTGCCATAGCTGAGGTGTGCAGAAAATATGGCGTTTTGGTTTTATCTGATGAAATTTATGGCCGGCTGCATCATAATAATGATCATATTTCCATCGCCAGATATTATCCTGAAGGGACCATTGTTAGTTCCGGTTTATCCAAGTGGTGTGGTGCGGGTGGTTGGCGATTGGGGCATTTTGCTTTCCCGAAGGAATTGTTAATTTTAAAGAATATGATGACAACGATCACCAGTGAGACCTTTTCCTGTGTAGCTTCTCCGGTTCAATTTGCAGCTCTTAAAGCTTATGGGAATTCTCCAATGATAAATGAGTACTTATTTCATTGCAGAAGAATTCTTAAAACGATCGGCAACGATTGCTACTATCGTTTAACATCTGCCGGTGTCAGGCTTATTGAGCCAAAAGGTTCTTTTTATCTTTTTCCTGACTTTGAAAATTTCAGAAAAAATCTAGAAAAAAGGGAAATAGACCAAGCTTCGTTACTCTGCGATCAATTACTACAGGAAACAGGGGTTGCCCTTCTTCCTGGATCGGAATTTGGACGAAGTAAACGTGAATTAAATGCACGATTAGCCTATGTCAATTTTGATGGTTCTAAAGCATTAACCATCAGCAGAAAGATTCCCAATAATAAAGATTTAACAATAAATAATTTGATTGACGTTACTGCT
Source organism: uncultured bacterium (assembly GCA_964466265.1). Classification (GTDB taxonomy): domain Bacteria; phylum Fidelibacterota; class Marinisomatia; order Marinisomatales; family TCS55; genus JADFRD01. The sequence continues at coordinate 24,586 of CAYXMX010000026.1, forward strand.
AATATTACCGCTGGAATTAATCATATCATTCAATGGATTAGGAATTAATATGAATAAAATACTCTTATTATTGGTCGCTTTCACTCCCATTCTTGGGGCGAGTCTGGAACCGGTTATTGCAGAAAATGGGATGGTTGTATCCACCAGCCGCCAAGCTTCTGATGCCGGTATTGAAATACTAAAAAAGGGTGGAAATGCCATTGATGCCGCTGTGGCTACTGGTTTTGCCTTAGCTGTGACATCTTCTTCCAATGGAAATATTGGTGGGGGTGGCTTTATGGTTGCACATTTAGCGGATGGAACAGCTTTCACCTTAGATTATCGAGAAATCGCTCCAATCTCTGCCTATCGGGATATGTATCTGGACGAAGAAGGAAATGTTGTTGAAAATATGTCTTTAAAAACCCACGCCGCTTCCGGTGTCCCCGGCACCGTTGACGGATTGTTGAAAGTGTGGAAGGACTACGGGTCGGGGAATATATCCAGAAGACAGTTATTAATACCTGCCATTAAACTGGCTGGGAAAGGATTTGTATTAACCCATTACGAGGCCAGACGTTTAAATTATTTTAAATATTTATTTGAAGAAAATGAGGCAGCGGCCGCTATATTTATCCGGAAAGATGGTCGCGATTGGAAAGGAGGAGATCTTCTTGTTCAAAAAGATTTGGCAAAGACATTAAAACGTATCGCTGCAAAAGGCGTAGATGGATTTTATTCAGGAAAAACAGCTGAGTTAATTGTCGAAGAAATGAAACGGGGAAATGGTTTGATATCAACCGAGGATCTATTGAATTATCACTCGAAGTACAGACCCCCGGTTACAGGGTCTTTTCACGATTATCAAATTATATCCATGGGGCCTCCCAGTTCCGGTGGTACCCTGCTCATTCAAATGTTGAATATGTTAGAGCATTATCCGCTGGACTCCCTGGGGTGGAATTCGTCTGATTATATACATATCCTAACTGAAGTAGAACGGCGATCATTTGCCGATCGAGCGGAGCATATGGGTGATCCTGACTTTTGGAATATCCCTCTTAAAATGCTTCTATCTAAAAAATATGCGGCAGAAAGAATTCAAAATATTTCTTTAGAAAGTGCATCAAAGAGTTCAGATATTTTTTATGGTAATCCTGGCCCCTACGAAAGTAAAGAGACCACCCATTATTCTGTTCTAGATAAAGATGGAAATGCAGTGAGTACAACAACAACGATTAATTTGAGCTACGGCAGTGGAATTCTTGTTGCCGGAGCCGGATTCTTTTTAAATAATGAAATGGATGATTTTTCATCAAAGCCGGGCGTCCCAAATGTTTTTGGTCTGGTTGGAAAAGAAGCCAATGCCATTCAATCTGGTAAAAGGCCGTTGAGTTCTATGACCCCTACGATTGTTCTAAAAAATGATCGTCCATTTATGGTTATTGGTTCCCCAGGCGGATCTACCATTATTACCACCACTTTACAATCTATTTTGAACGTGACTGTTTTCGACATGGATATAAAAGAAGCTGTATCTTCCCCACGAACTCATTCACAGTGGTTGCCGGATGTGATAATGATTGAACCCAGAGGTATTTCATTGGATGTCAAAAGAAATTTAGAAAAAAGAGGGCATACTGTTGTGGATTATCAATGGGGATATATTGGGGAAGCTAACGGAATCGTAGTCATAAATCATGATATTTTTGGAGGAGGAGATAGTCGACAGGAAACTTCAGCAGTCGGATATTAATGGTTTTTAAAATTGAAGATTTTACCCAAAAGGATATCAAGTCTGTTCTGAAGCTGAACCAACGATCCCAACCCCATCTTTCTCATTTAACGTATGAAAGATTGAGTGAACTGGTTGAATTTACTTTTCACTTTCGTGTAATTAAATATGAAGAAAATGTGGTAGCATTTCTTATGGGAATGGAAGAGGGTCAACCCTATGATAGTGTAAACTATATATGGATGTCAAATTATTGTAAATCTTTTTATTATATAGATAGAATTGCCGTTAGAGAAAATTTTCAATTTCAGGGGTTGGGAAAAGCATTATATAACGATAGTCAATTCTATGCAATCCTGAAGAAGAAACCCATTATGGCTTGTGAAGTCAATATTATTCCCCCAAATCCAGAATCAATAAGGTTTCATCATCGTTTGGGTTTTCACCCAGTTGGAGAACAGAATACTGAAAGAGGAAATAAACGGGTTCAATATATGGTTAAAAATTTGACTGGATCAATTTCTCCCACTCTTTAACCCTGTTTTCAACCCATTTTATTGAAGGAAATTCTTTTTCCACAACATCGCCATTTGGTGAAATCCATATCCAGAAATCTCTGGGATTCCCTAAGGCAAAATCTCCTTCTAATGCCACTGATCCATCCGGATACCACCAAGTCCAATGGTCAATGTATAATCCTTGATGAAAGTTGCCTTCTAGACTTTTTAAACCATCCGGATACCACTCTTGCTGCAACCCATGGGGAGTATCATTTGTATAGTGATGGATATATAAAACTTTGCCATCCGGATACCATCGTGTGTGAGTACTATCTTTTTTCCCGTCATTCCAATAAAATTCCCATTGAGGAGACCCATCTCTATGCCACCCTCGATCGTAACCGTCTTTTAACCCGTAAACAAACAGGGCTTCCCCTTCTTTTCTTCCGTCATCGAACCAAAGAACTAATTTCCCATGAAGAAGTCCCTTCCGATAGGGTTCTGCTGATGAGATCACTCCATTTTCAAACCACAATGACCAGGTCCCTTGCTTTTTCCCATGTACATATTCTCCCTGCTCTTTGATTTGACCATTCTCGTAATACGTTGTCCAGAGTCCTTCTTGTTGAAAGTTTTTGAACATGCCTTCCTGTTGTTTTACACCATTCGTATAATACCAAATCCAATTGCTATCTTGAAGACCCTCTTTTAAAAAACCCTCAAATTCTTTTTTCCCTGTTTCATAATAGAAAAATACTTTTCCTGAATAGGGTTCTTTGTCTTGGACCCTATATTTCCGTTCCGTTCCATCTATATCATAACGACTCACCAAATCTTTAATATTTACCTGGGCAGTTAAAATATTGATCATTATTAATATAAGTGTATTTATCTTTATGATATTCATTAATCTTCTCTTCATTGTACCAAAAAAGGTGATTACATGTATAGTAATCGTTTATCAATATGAAAATGTAAGCTTTTATGAGGAACACTGC
>CAYXMX010000027.1:0-81 GCA_964466265.1 uncultured bacterium
ATGGCCTACGGATTAGAAGTCCGTTGCTCTATCCAGCTGAGCTACCGGGGCATATCAAAAAGCATTTCCGGTAGTGAAGCT
>CAYXMX010000027.1:181-27042 GCA_964466265.1 uncultured bacterium
GGAAGCTGCCTGTCCGCCGTAACTAGTGAAGGCGGGAGCTACCGGGGCATATCAAAAAGCATTTCCGGTAGTGAAGCTGGAAGCTGCCTGTCCGCCGTAACTAGTGAAGGCGGGAGCTACCGGGGCATATCAAGGGTGGAAAATTAGTATAATCGGGAGGTAGGAAATAATAGCAAAATTCATATTTTTTTCCCTAATAATCTCTCGTCGGTGATTCGACGAGAAAAACCTTGACTTGATTACCGTCGATGACGTACACTTTACCGTCGAGAGACAAAAAGCCTATTTTCTTTTAATCAACTAATAAGGAGTCTTCAATGGCTGAAACAGTAAAAACAACAGGCGTTTCCAAGGAAAAAGGCTATCTCTACTACCTCGGTAAAGATGGTAATGTCTGGCGTTCAAAGATGGCCCGTGCTGGTAAAGGTGGCGGTAATGCAGAAAAAGTTGCAGATGCTGGTGTCCAACGCGAATCTGGCTTTCTTTATTTTATCGACAAAGATGGTAATGTGGCTCGAGCCCCAATGGCAAGAGGCCGCAAATAATCTACATACCATAGTTGATTATGAAAAGCCTTCCCGAGAAATCGGGAGGGCTTTTTTGTGATAATGCTTCTTGCTTAGATTATAAATGGGACACCAATCATAAATATTGAGCTATTCAATAAAAAAACGGATATTTGACGGATGGCTATTTTGTTTAATCTTCAACTTTTGGACCTGCACCGATATGGGTATGGAATCAATCGATGACTGACAAACAACGCTTATCAGCTATTCAGCGGATATTCAGCCTGTATTTAACTCAATGCCATAGAGGTACCAGTGGGGTGACTCTGAGTTCCTATCACCAGTTTATGGTGGGAGAAGACCATGGTTCGCCCGTAATAAAAGGAAATGGGAGTGAAAGTTTGATCATCAAAAAATTAAGTGATAATCCTCCATTTGGAAACCGGATGCCTTCCGGTCGGCCTCCTTTAGATGAATCATTCATCCAGTTAATCAAGACATGGATCGATGAAGGTGCTACGGATAATTAGTTGTTCTATATTCCTTTTGTCTATGGCAGATGCATTGCCTCGATTTGCATTGCAGGAGGGATCATCGTGTAATTTGTGTCATGTGAATCCGGCAGGTGGCGGATTGAGGAATGACTACGGCATATCAGTGGCAAGCCATGAGAGGAGTCAAAATGATAATGGTATTCTGGCTTCTAGCTATACCGGTATGATTAACCGACATTTACGGGTGGGGGGTGATCTTCGATTCCTGAACTATAATACGGTGGACGGAGACCAAATAAAAACAGCTTTATTTCCGATGCAGGCGGATATATCAGGTCAGTGGAAAATGGGAGAAAACCTGAATCTGGTTTTAAAACAGGATCTCATGCGTAATCAAAATGAAGCTTGGATACTCTGGACCCATTTGCCCTTAAACGGTTATTTGAAAGCAGGGAAGGATATTCCTGCCTTTGGATTAAACCTTGATGATCACAGTTCATTTATTCGTGGGGGAAATATCAACAATCAAGTCCTTCACTATGAAGGTTTGGTCTTTTCGCCTTACCTGATTGCACCGGGAATGATCGAATATGGTATTCAATTCAATAATGTTTATATCAGTCAAAGTGTGGCCAACCAATTTATCCATTCATCTGGGATGGGTGGTTTTAATGAACTTTTGCACGATAAAGCTTATACACTTCGGATGGAATGGCGTCCGTCATTTAATCGGTTGACCGGACATTTAGGAGGATCACTTCTCCAGCAAGGCATTATTCGATTTACGGGGATATTCGGAGGATTGGCATTTGAAAAGTTTTCTTGGTTAGGAGAAGTAGATCTGGCTGAAGAATATGTTTTAAATGGATCAGCACTGGCATCTTTTACAGAATGGAATTACAATGTTTTACCGGGATATAATTTTCAAATCAAATTTGACTTCTTCGATGAAAATATAGAAACGTTGGGCGGAGCAGTTCGACGTTTATCCCTTGGATTAGAATTTTTTCCGATTCCATTTTTGGAAATTCGTTACCAGGTTCGATTCACAGACTATTCAACCCGATCTGATTTAAGAGAGGAATATTTGATTCAGATACACACATGGTTTTGAAGGAGAAAATAATGAAAATTGTAAGTTTATTTATTTTCATTTCCATCTTGTTAGGTGGAGAAAAAAGTGAATTGAAAAATGTGCAGGTATTGTCATTCAAAACAAAGGCAGACATTTTAAAATATATGAAAAAGACCATAGCAGTCGAATTAGGTGTAAAATGTAAATTTTGCCATAATATTAGTGATTATAGTAGTGATGAAAATGACCATAAACGAGTTGCCAGGGAAATGATGCGTATGGTAATCAATATTAATACAGAAACAATGAAACCTCTGGAAAAACAGGAAATAACATGTTGGGTTTGTCATCGCAATCAAAAAAGTCCGGAGCTGAAACAATGAAATTTCATATCATACTAACAAGTGGTTTACTATGGTTGGGCTGTACAGCAACACAAATGCCGGATTCGGTACAAATAATAAATGAAACACCCACATTAGTTTCACCAAAAGAGCCTGTTGTCCTACCAACAAAAAGTTTGCCGAAGGGGTGGACAATGAACCGGGAAACCTTGGCGAAGTGGCAGACCCGGTTACCGGAAGTGCTGGGAATTTCTTTGGACTCCAACACCACGGCAGAATATTGGGAAGAACCCTTAACTTTAAAATCAGGAATTAAGCTACCCATTAAGCGAGCCATCGTGAAATTTTATCATAAAACACGCATTACCAGTGAAATAATTGAGCTCCATTTTATCAATGTAGATTATATTTATAGTGTCACCAATTTTGAAACATCTCATTATGAACTAGATGGCGTATTAAAATCAATTGAATTGCTGGATACAGGATTTCCTCAATTAGTAGCCGATGATGTGTTGAGACATAAAGTACTATTAAAATATGGTACACCCGATGATTTTGATGGGACTTGGCATCGATATAAAGATAAAGATACTGAGTTTGCCGTCAGGGTGATTGATGACAGTCATCTCGCGATTCAATTGAGAAGTCGGGCAGTAGATAAGAAATTCAAACAAGCCATTCAGGATATGTATTCTGAGGAAGGAATTGAGCTTAGAAAACAACAGCTCATGGAAGGTTTCGACCTGTAGCCACTATATTTCATGCTAAAATATATCCTTATTTTATTTTTACCAGGTTTATGGGCTATTGCTCAAACCGTCTCCAGCATTGACATTATGGGTAGCCAGGTGACCGTGGATTATGTCATTCTCAGGGAAATACAACATCCCGTTCATGTCCAATTAGATAGTGCATTAGCAGAAGATGATCGTGAAAGAATCGAAAACCTGGGACTGTTCAGCACAGTAGAATGGGAGGGAATCCCTTTAGAAGATGGGACAGTAAAATTGCGCTATCACGTCATAGAATCTACACGGATTTTTCCTATTTTAGCCCCAACGTACGAAGAAGATACAGGCTGGTCTATTGTCTTTGGTGGAATTGTAAAAAACCTGAGGGGGCGGAATGAATCCCTGGTGATCGGTGGGTTGATTGGCGGAATTGACGCCTATGGCATTGAATTTAATGATCCGTGGATTGTGGGGGATCATGTTTCTGTTGGATTGCAAGTGGGCAAACATGTATCAGATCATTTATTCCTTCCCTATGAACGCCAGACATCTTCTTTTGAACTGAATGTTGGACGATATTTCGGTTATCAGCGACGGGTGAGTATTGGTTTTGAATTGGAGGAGAAAAATTTTGTTAATGATAGCACAACCGTAAAATTTAAGTATTTTGCACCCCAGGGAAGCATTACCTATGACACAAGGGATATTTATACTGATCCATCAAAAGGAATTTTTATATTTCATCAGGTACAGTTTTTTAAATATTTAAATATAAAAGGCCAATCAGTCTTTTGGACTCAATCCTATAGTGCATTTTATTCTCCCATTAAGGGAAAACACAAGACAACATTGGGGGGGAACATTACCATTAATACGACCCATGGTGACAGGTATAAAGAATTATTTTTCTTTGGAATGGGGGGGGCATATTCTATTCGAGGCTGGAAAATCGAGGATCGAATTCTGTACGAAAGCGGTAATCAACATTATCGTTTTGGATATTTTGACCTATTTTCATCGATGGAATTAAGACAAACGGTTATTCCACGCTTTGCAGTCCAGCGAGTGACACCGTTTGGTCCGATTAAAACGGAGATGGGATTACAAGGTATCTTATTTCTGGACGGAGGTATCGTCGGAGAACAATGGGGAGATCTTTTCCAAAAGAAACCGATGTTCGGAGCTGGATTCGGAGTTCGTTTTCCGGTGGCACTTGCCGGGAATTTACGGTTGGATTATGGCTGGTCTTTTTATGATGGAAAAGCAGTGGAAAATTCATTCCATTTTTCTGTGGGACAGAAATTTTAACTATTTATTTTTTCGAAATATCATCGCTTTTTCAAAACGATTCTCTTTTCCGGCTCTTAGTCGGGAAATATTAGTTCGATGGGTGTAAATGATAAACCAGGGGACTAAAAGACTGAATACCAGCAAAGATAATTGGGCCGGTTCCGCCAGGCCAAGGGGAGGAAGCAGAAATAGAAAAATGGGCAATGATATCGAAGCCATCATCGAACCCATGGATACATAACCTGTCAGTACTAGTACAATTACAAATACCATCAGACAAAGAGGAACAGCGATGGGAAAAAGAGCAATAAGCACGCCTCCAAGGGTTCCAACTCCTTTCCCACCTTTGAATCCGGCAAAAAGGGTATAACTATGTCCCAGGACAGCCGAAAAACCGCATAAAATCTGAATAACACCTGTATCATTGATAGGCTGACCCTGAAAAAGAGACGTGGCATACACAGCGGCTGGTAGCCATCCTTTAAAAATATCAATAATAACCACAATCATCGAAACCTTCCAACCCAGCACACGAAAAACATTCGTTGCACCTGCATTTCCACTCCCATGCTCCCGTATATCAATGTTCTTATACATTCTGCCGGCAATAATACTCGTTGGGAAAGACCCGGTAGCATAACTAATAAATAATAGTAAAATTAACTCAATAGAAGGAGTCATAATGATTCACCGGATGTGGGTTGAAGTCCCAATTGAAATTATTCCGAAAATTTATGTAATTCGTTTTTGGATGGTGCAATTAATCCCCCGGATATCACCATTTTTATTCCCTCCTCAACAGACATGTTTGTTTTTAATGTATCCTTTTTTGGAATAATAATAAAAAACCCTGATGTTGGGTTGGGTGTCGTTGGGACAAAAATATGATAATATTCTAACCCATTACCATCCAATGATTTACCGGTGACAAATGCCAGTGTCCAGAGTCCAATTCTGGGATATTGGAGAAAAACAACTTTTTTAAAATTCTTTCCATCAGCCGTCCCAGAAAAGGCACTTAAAAACTGTTTGATTGTTTTATAAATGGTATTCACTAAGGGAATAGTTAATAGAATCTTTTCACCCCAGGAAAACAATCTCCGTCCCAAAACATTTCGGATAATTAACCCTAGAATATAGACAGATAAAATCGTGAGTAGAATACCGACCCCGGGGATATGAAACCCGATATATTTTAAAATTGGTGCCGTCAGACTATCTAAAAAACGAAAAATGAAAAGTAAAAAATATATGGTTAACGCCAACGGAACGATAGTAAAAATTCCGGCGAAAATAGTTCCTTTAATATGATTCCACATAATAATTATAGAGAATTCTCTAATTCTAAAAGGTAAACTTTTCGTTCTAATTTTCCCCCGTAGCCACCCAGATTACCCCCCGTTTTTACTATTCGGTGACATGGGATGACGATGGGTAGCGGATTGTTTGCATTGGCAGAACCGGCAGCCCGAACTGCTTTTGGATGACCGGATCGGACTGCAATATCCTGATAAGTAGCTATTTGTCCAAAGGGAACTTTCATAACTTCCTTTAGTGCTTTTGTATAGAATGGAGGCGCATGTAAATCCAGTTTAATATCGAAAGATTTTCGATTCCCTGAAAAGTATTCTTGAAACTGCTGGCGTATATGTGGAATGGCTTTTTCATCGTGGATGATGTTACTCCGGGGAAAATCTCGTTTAAAAGAATCTTCAAATGGGGCATCTTCCGGAAAATAAATACGGCAGAGACCTTTTTTCGTTATTCCAAATCCCATAAGACCAAAGGGAGTTTTTGCTGTTCCAAATGTAATGGTTTTCATCTTCGTCAGATCATAATTGAATAAGGAATTTAAACACCATCCAGGATTATTGCTTGTGAATCTATCGCTTTAAATTCACAATAACGGCTCCGCCAATCACCATGACGGCACCTAAAATGGATAGAGTAGTCAGTGTTTCTCCCAGAAAATACCAACCGATGATAAAAGCGATGACGGGTGGTGGAAATGCAACGTAAGCTATTTGAGTCATCGATAGGTGGTTAAACAGCCAAATGTATATCATCCAGGTTATTATTGTACCGAATAGTGTTAAATAGAACATGGCAAAGATATTAAACGAATTCCAATTCATTACTTGGTCTGATTCTATTATACTTGAAATAAGTAATAAAATGATGCCGGCACTCGTTTGACAAACAGCATTCATAGAAAGAGCATCAATATGGGAAATATATTTCTTTAGATATACATTTGGCCAGGCGGCAATGACGACTGCCACACCGATCATCGTCACTCCCAGAAATACATGTTCTCCACCCAGAGCCCTGCCCTGTGAAAGTATGAGGATAACTCCGGTCATCCCAACTGTAATCGTAATAACCTTTTTAATTGTAAGCTGGTCATCCCGCAGGTAAAAATGAGAAAGAATAACAATAACCATTGGAAATCCAGCCCATAAGATTGAAGCCAGGTTAGAATAAATAAACTGGGTAGCAAAATAAGTGAGTCCGTAACCAACCACAAAATTTAATAATGTAAATGATAAGTAAATTTTAATTGCATTCTTTGAATGAGGGATCGATTTTTTCCGAAACAATGTAACGATGAGTAAAATGACTCCCGCCAAAAAAAACCGCAATCCGACACCATAGATAGGAGGTGTTCCTTCCATTAGACTCTTTTTAATCATGATCCAGGTAGTTCCCCAGATTCCACACAGCATGGTATAAAAAATGATTACTTTTATCTTCATGTTATTCATAAACAAAAAACTCCGCATCAGCGGAGTTTTTAATTGTTAAACCAATAAAAAAAACAGAATTAATTTCTCTGATGAAGGTGCACAACAATGGGGCTTGCCACATAAATACTGGAATATGTACCCACAATGACGCCAATCAACATGGCAAAAGCAAAATAATGAATCACTTCACCGCCAAATAGAAACAGAATGAATACAACTGCAAAGGTGGTTAAGGAAGTAATAATCGTTCGACTTAATGTTTCATTTAAACTACGATCTACGATTTCACTGTAAATGATTCGTTTCATAGATTTTACATTTTCTCTCACCCGATCAAAAATGACAATAGTGTCGTTCAGTGAATAGCCAACGATCGTTAGAAAAGCAGCAATAATGGGCAGAGAAATTTCGTAATCCATAATAGAAAATATTCCCAACGTGATCAAAACATCATGTGATAAAGCAACAATAGCTCCCACAGCAAATTTGAATTCAAACCGAATCGATATATAGATAAGTATTAATATGAGAGCAGACACGATGGCCATAATGGCTTTTCCACTAAGTTCTGCACCAATTTTTGGGCCCACATTATCAATCGATAATATAAAATCACTCATTTTTTCCGGGACACTTTCAGGAAATGATTCAAATAAATGATTCACAATTAGTTGAGGAAAATTTTCTGGTTGATCCTCTATAAGAGGCAGTCTAACCGAAATGTCCTTTTCAATTCCAAATCGTTTGATTTCTGCCTTGCTAAAATCATAGACCCGTCCCTCTATTGACACCTGATCCATTGCAGAACGAATGTCATTTACATCCATGTCTTCCGTGAACTGAACTGCAATGAATGTACCCCCCTTAAAATCTATACTAAGCCTGGGTCCGCCTTGTAAAAAGAGGGAGATTAACCCGGCAAGAATGACAGTCCCGGATAAAAAATATGCGAATCGACTCTGACTGAAAAAATGAATATTTGTATCTTTAATTAATCTCATATGCTCAATCTCTTTAATCTTTTTCGTTCGGTGAATGTATTAAAAATGGTCCTCGTTACGAAAATAGCAGTAAACATGGAAATAAGAATACCCCAGAAAAGAACAGTCGAAAAACCACGAATGGGGCCGGTACCAAACTGATATAAAACCAGTGCGGCAACCAATGTAGTCACATTCGCATCTACAATGGTTGTTAATGCCCGGTCATAACCTGCTTCTATTGCTGCCCGGGGCGTCTTTCCTTTCAGGATTTCTTCCCGAATACGTTCAAAAATAATTACGTTAGCATCGATAGACATACCAACGGTTAATATGAGTGCCGCTATCCCGGGAAGTGTCAAGGTTGCCCCCAATATAGCCAAAATAGCTAGCACAAGAATAATATTCCAGATTAAGGCAAAATCCGCCACAAACCCAGACCATTTATAATAAATAACCATGAAAATCAATACCAGGATGAGTCCGATTAATACAGAGATAGTTCCTTTTTTAACAGAATCTGCTCCGAGGGAAGGACCTACGACTCTTTCTTCAATGATTTTTACGGGAGCTGGTAATGCACCTGCCCGAAGGACGATGGCAATATCCTTGGCTTCGTTCATACTGGCAAACCCTTCAATCATGGTTCCGCCATTAGAAATTTTTGACTTAATTACCGGAGCCATGTGCACTTTTTTGTCCAAGACAATTGCCACACGCCGTCCAATGTTGCCACCGGTCACTCTGGACCAGACACGAGATCCTTCTGAATTCATATCCAGTAGTACAATGGATTGACCCGAAGCAGTGCTTCCTGTTCCGCCGAGTGTAGCATTTGCTTTTTCAACAACTCCACCAGTCAATTCGGATTCTCCTTCAAGGTAAAACATCCGATACATTTTTTCCTGACCGCCATCAATATTGGATAAAACTTCGGAGTCATTGCTCAATAAAAATTGACCATTGGCCGCATCGAGCTTTGCTTTAACTTCATCCATCTCAAGGATTTTTTTAATGATATAAACATTTTTTTCAGGGACACCAATATCATTTCCCAACGCTCTCAATAGAGAGGAAAAAGGTCTATCCTTCACTAAATTTTTATCGACTACAACTGCTGTGTCTGATACTTCCGACTCCGCTGCAGAGGATTGTTCACCAAATAATTCACTGACGGAAATAGTTTCATCCTCGCTGACATTTGATGATTGATCTGGTATTTCAGGCTGGATGGATTGGGTAAGTTCTGATAATTCTTCACTCCCCTTAATGACTTTATCTATGCGAAGAAGCATATCATTAGTGAGTTCAGGAGACTTCACCAGTACAAATTCAAGGAGAGCCGTGCTCTGTAAAAGTGCCCGTGCACGTTCTGCATCCTGAATCCCCGCTAATTCAACAATAATTCTGCGGTTACCCTGTTTTTGAATGGTAGGTTCTGAAACGCCAAATTGGTCAACTCTGTTTTGCAGAATCTCCAATACACGATTGATGGCATCTTTTCCCTCATCCTGAAGGCTGGTGATGATTTCATCCATGTTGCTGCCATAATCCAAGTCAAAATAGCGATTGATACGCAATCCACTCAGGGTCATCTCATCCTGAAATGCCCGGTAGAAATCCAGCTGAGAATTGGTTTCTAAATCTTGGCGGACTTTGGTTAGAACAGTTTCGAAACGATCATCTTTATTAATAGTCAGGTTCCCTACCATTGTTGGTAAATCCACTTCTAAAACGATGTAGATTCCACCTTTCAAGTCTAACCCCTGTTTGATGATTTTATTTTCCAGATCCTGAAGAGTCCCCTCTTCTTTCATGGATTCAATCTCATCATCAGAGAGACTTTGGTATTTTATCGTGGGCCAGACTGCATAGACAGCCCATGCCAAAACGATGGAAATGATGATATATCTTGGTGTTAGTTTTCTCTTCATGTAGAAAATAAATATTTAGGTTTGAAAAAAGCCCGGGAATATACCCAGCATCTGAAAGAGGTGGCAATCTATTTAATATGACTAAATAAGAATTATTAGAAAAAGAACACTATAAAACACGAAATAAGTGAAATATCTTGTGGCGAATAAAAACGAAAAACACTCAATAAAGCCTTAAAGCAATCATGTTAATAATCAAAAAAAATAGAGCATGAATTATTTCAAAAACACCAGTTCTTGTTGTGCGTAATGTTTTACTTTCTTGCCAAGTGCAGATACCAACGAATGATTTAGCTACAAAGGGTATAAATGCCAATAATAATAGAATTGTATATCCATAGAGCCAAATGATAATCCATAATAATATAATAAGAATCATGTTGAATACAATCAGAGGTAAAGCCGTTTTCAATTTGATGATAAAAAGGGGTTCAGGCAGCTGTGGTTGGATTTGGAGTTTCAATTTGAGGTAAAAGATACTGCCTGCAAAATAAAGAAAATTAATCAGCCAGATTAATCTCCATTGATCATCTATACGGTCATGCAGGAAAAGATACAAAAAAGGTGCTGAAGACGTTAAACCAAATACACCCACCAATTTTCCCGGAATGGACATATTTTGTTTGTGAACCGTTAACCACAAATGTATCATCATAATCATCATAATCAAGCAACCAAATAAAAGAGCAGACCATTGTTTATATAGTATCAGCACGGTAACTCCCATGATCATTCCAGAGCCGCCAAATACCAGAAACCAATTCAATAACTCTTTGGCAAGTATACCTCTATTTTTCCAGCGACGCATAAGTCGAACAGCGGGTTCATACGATAGAAATACAAGAACGAAAGAAGCGATCAGGAATAATATTGCCCAATTCCATTCACTGGCAATACTCATGGACATGATTGCCGGAACAAGAAACATAGCCCAGGCACCGTGTTGCCTCGGTTTTGGGAAACGAGAATTTTTAATCGTACTTAACAATTGAATTCAAGATATAAAATGCGATTGGAAAATTTATCTTAAATAGAATTTATCATTCCCAGGGTTGCACCAACTTTTGTGAAGGCGCCGATTGCCCGGTCCAAATGTTCCATCTCCATGGCAGCTGAAATTTGAACACGAATCCTCGCTTCACCCTTTGGCACAACAGGAAAGAAAAAACCAATCACATAAATGCTTTCATTCAATAGAGATGCTGCCATTTTTTGAGCGAGGTTTGCGTCATAAAGCATGATGGGAACAATGGGATGATTTCCTTCTTTTATTTTAAATCCTGCCTGGGTCATTTTTTCTCTAAAATAAAGTGTATTCTCTTCCAATTGATCCCTGAGTGTGGTGGAAGCAGTCAATAGTTCAAATGCTTTCACACCTGCAGCTACAATGGATGGTGCCAGCGTATTGGAAAATAGATAGGGTCTGGATCGCTGACGGAGAAGGTCAATAATTTCCTGTCTTCCGGTTGTAAATCCACCGGAAGCGCCTCCTAGTGCTTTTCCTAATGTGGAAGTCCAGACATCGATTTTTTCCATAACGTTGTGGTATTCTGCAGACCCTCTGCCTGTTTTCCCGACAAATCCGGTAGCATGGGAATCGTCCACCATCACCATGGCATCATATTTTTCTGCAAGAGCTGTAATTTCATCTAATTTGGCAATAAACCCATCCATGGAAAAAACACCGTCTGTGGCAATTAATCGCAGCCGGGCACCCCGGGATTCTTTCAATTTTGATTCAAGGTCATCCATATTACTATTGTGGTATCGATACCGCTGAGCTTTGCATAATCGAATTCCATCAATGATCGATGCATGATTGAGTGCATCAGAAATAATGGCATCTTCCGGACCCAGCAGTGTTTCAAATAAACCGCCATTGGCATCGAAACATGATGTGTACAGGATGGTATCGTCACTGCCGAAAAATGTAGATATTTTTTCCTCCAGCTTTTTATGGATGTCTTGAGTGCCGCAGATAAACCGCACGGAAGACATCCCAAATCCGTACAAATCCAGAGCAGCTTTAGCTGCCTCCTTAATCTCCGGATGGTTAGATAGCCCCAAATAATTGTTGGCACAGAAGTTCAATACTTCACCCCCTTCCCGGGTGTAGATAGTGACTCCTTGGGGTGTGGTGATCGTACGCTCGTTTTTGTATAGCCCCTCGGTCTCAATTTGGTTTAATGTGTCTTGAAAAATTTGTTTGGAGTTACTCATTTGTTACACTTTCCGATTGCGTTTATAGTTGGTTGGCTGATTTCTTGATTATTCAATCGTACACACAGTCACTCATCCATTTAATTTTTTTATTCCCAATCTAAAATAATTTTACCACATTGTCCTGATTTAATGATATTGAATGCATCTTGAAACTGATCTGCTTTAAAGCGATGGGTGATGACAGGAGATACATCTAAACCACCCCGGATGAGTTGGGTCATTTTATACCATGTTTCAAACATTTCCCGTCCATAAATCCCTTTTAAATGGAGTCCCTTGAAAATGATTTCGTCCCAGTTGACGCGAGTATCGTTGGGAAGAATCCCCAAAAGTGCAATTTTTCCACCGTGGTACATGGTTTGGATCATATCCTGCAAAGCGGATGTGTTTCCGGACATTTCCAGTCCAATGTCAAATCCATTGGCTATTTTTAATTCAGTAAAACAATCTTTGATTTTTTCATTGAGAACATTCACCACCCGGTCCGCCCCCATTCCCTTGGCCAGATTTAGCCGGTATTCATTCACATCGCTGACCACCACATTCCTGGCGCCGATTTGTTTACAGATGGCCGCCGCCATGCAGCCGATGGGCCCGGCACCGGTAATCAAAACATCTTCTGCCACCATGGCGAAGGTTAAAGCACAATGGACCGCATTCCCCAAGGGATCAAAGAAGGAGGCGATATCTGTACTGATCTCCTGGTGAACCGGCCAGACATTTCCCTCGGGTAAAATCAAATATTCTGCAAAAGCACCGTTACGATGAATCCCGATACCAATGGTTTTATTGCATAAATGCCTTAACCCTGCCCGGCAGTTTCGGCAATATCCGCAGGTAATATGTCCCTCACCAGATACCATGTTCCCCGGCGAATAATGCGTCACACCGGGGCCCACTTCCACCACGGTCCCCACAAATTCATGGCCAATCACCAAAGGAGGATTGATCGCTGATTGGGCCCATTCATCCCATTTGTATATATGGAGATCCGTACCGCAAATGGCTGTCTTATGAATTTTGATTAAAACATCATTTGTTTCAACGATAGGTTTGGGAACATCTTTTAGCCAAAGGCCGGGTTCAGGTTTGGATTTGCATATTGCTTTCATAGATTTTATTTGTGATAGTTCAGCCGGAATTTAATGGAGAATATTCGTAAAGCGTAATTATGTGAAGGATAATACGTAATTATTTAAGACAGAATATGACGAATGCCATTTTTCAAATGAATGTTAATATTGATAGAGTTAAAATTCAGTAGAGATTATTGAAATATATGAGAGGCTTATGAGCACAGATTTAAAATTCTTCACAAACGAACCCGGGAAAGCATTAGTTGACAGGTTCAAAAGCACCCTTCGAGCTGTTCAGTTTTTCGATGTATTGGTCGGGTATTTCAGAACCAGTGGTTTTTATCAATTAGCCGATAGTCTTGAAAGTGTTGAAAAAATCAGAATACTTATAGGACTAAATGCTGACCAAAAAACGTTTGAACTGATTGACACTGTTCGTTCTCAAACCAATTTGGATTTCAATTCCCATAAAGATACACGCAATGCAGCGATGGAAGCTATCGTTACTGAAATTGATGCATCCAGAGATGAATTCAATACAGAATTTGGAATTAAGAAATTTATTGAATTCTTAACTACTAGTTGTCAAAATCCGGAGGAAAACATCGCAAATGGCGGTAATGGGAAAAAACTTGAATTTCGTGCCTACCCAAGTGGGAATATCCATGCAAAGATTTACATATCAAGATATAGTAAAGAACAAGTTTCCTACGGTTCAGTTATCACCGGTTCAAGCAATTTTTCACACAGTGGATTAATTGCCAATCGAGAGTTCAATGTTGAACTAAAAAATAAAGGTGATGTTGATTTTGCCTTAAAACAATTTGAAGAACTTTGGAAAGACGGTGTTGACATTTCTGAAAATTATGTGGATACAGTCAGAACAAAAACATGGCTGAACGAAGATATTTCCCCCTATCAATTATATTTGAAAATGCTTTATGAATACCTGAAGGAAGACATCAATCTTGACCAGGAGATTGAAATTGATATGCCAGAAGGTTTTATGGATCTTCAATATCAGAAACAGGCAGTGGTGTCGGCGAAAAAAATACTCGATAGCTACCATGGTGTTTTCCTGGCTGATGTAGTAGGTTTAGGAAAAACCTATATGTCGGCCATGCTTGCGCAACAGTTGAGTGGTGGGAAACTGGTTATCTGCCCACCTGTTCTTGCGGATTATTGGAAAGATACGTTTTTTGAATTTGGCATAAAAAAATATGAAATCGAATCTGTTGGGAAATTGGACAGAATTCTTGAAACAGATATCGATAAATATGAAACTATATTTATTGATGAAGCCCACCGATTCAGAAATGAATACACACAAGGATTTGAAAAATTAACTGAAATCACTTATGGCAAAAATGTTGTATTAGTAACAGCTACCCCGCTTAACAATACTTTTCTTGATATTTTTAATCAGATTAAATTGTTCCAATCGCCTAAACGTTCAACCATTCCCGGTGTAATAAATCTGGAGAAATTTTTCAAAGGATGGATGACCAAATTGAATAGACATAAGAAGTCTGACCCTGAATATTTAGACATCATAAAAGAGGGTTCTGAAGAAATTCGGGAAAAAGTTCTGAAATACATCATGGTTCGCAGAACTAGAGGCGAGATTAAAAAGTATTTCAGTGAAGATATGGATGAACGAGGTTTGTTCTTTCCTGAAGTGAGTGACCCAAAACGGTTAGTCTATGAGTTTGATGAAACGATTGGGAGTGTTTTCAACCAGACAATGGAACGATTAAAACAGTTTTCATATTCACGTTATATGCCGTTGGTGTTCTTAAATAGACAGCTGACAGAATTTGAACTTCAAGCCCAGCGAAACGTGGGTGGTTTTATGAAGGGTATTTTAGTGAAACGATTGGAAAGTTCATTTTATGCTTTCAAAAAATCTGTTGGACGATTTGTTAATTCTTATGAAAATTTTATCCAAATGTTTAATGAAGGAAGGGTACTCATCAGCAAGAACATTAACGTCTATGATTTAATTGATGAAGATGATGAAGAAAAAATCCAAAAACTGATTGAAGAAGAAAAGTTGCAGGAATTCCTATCAAATGAATTCACACCGGAATTTGAACAAGCATTGGAAAGTGATTTAAAAATTTTGAAAGAAATTCGGACATTATGGAAAGATATTCATGCTGACCCTAAATTGGACAAATTTGTCAGTGAACTGGAAAAAGGTGGAAATATATTTGACAAAAAAATTCTGGTCTTTACTGAATCTCTTGAAACAGGTGAATATCTTTTTAGAAAACTGAAAGAAAAATTTAGTAACAAAGTCTTATTTTTTTCCAGTCAGGGTGGTTTATTAGATGATAAACGACTGGTAAAATCCGAAGCGCGGAGGAAAATCACAAATAACTACGACCCAAGAGCACGAGAACCGGAGGATGACATCAAAATATTAATCAGTACTGATGTTTTAGCAGAAGGTGTCAATCTGCACCGTTCATTCAGCGTTATCAATTATGACTTACCGTGGAATCCTACCAGAGTCTTACAACGAGTTGGACGTGTGAACCGTGTGGGGACGGAAAATGAAGAAATCCATATTTACAACTTCTTCCCAACCGCTGAATCGGATGAGCATCTTGGATTAGAAGATAATATTAAATCCAAAATTCAGGCGTTTCACGATACGCTTGGCGAAGATGCTCGCTATCTTACTGATGAAGAAGTGGTGTCATCTCACGAATTATTCGGTGATACGCTGTATAAAAAACTGACTTCCAAAAAGACTTATGAGCAGGAAGATGATGATTATAAATCAGAATTGGAATATCTGAAGTTTATTCGTGATATTCGGGACAATAACCCCAAACTATTTGAAAAAATAAAACGACTGCCTAAAAAAGCACGATCAGCAAAAAGTGAAAAATATGATAATGATGGTCTCATCACTTTCTTCCGTAAAGATAAATTGAAAAAGTTTATGTTCAGCGATGGAGAAGAATCGGAAGAAATTCCTTTCTTTGATGCAGTAACTATTTTTAAATGTGAATCGGATGCATATCGTCAATCAATCCCCAAAGAATACTATGATTTTCTGAAGAAGAATAAAGAACAGTTTGACCAAATTACATCGGACGAAATCGCTGAACCGGGAAAAAACCGTGGAGGGCGGTCTAATGAACAATATGTGATTAGAACATTGAAAGTGAAAGAATTTCAAAAACACCCTGTATTTACGGATGAAGATGAAAAATACATCCAAGTTGTATTGGAAAAATACAGTGAAGGTGTGATTCCCAAGAACATCACCAAACGTATCAAACAGAAAATTGAAAAAGAAGATGAAGCCTTGAAAATACTTGCTGTGTTTAAACGGGAAATCCCGGGACGACTATTGGGTATCCGGCATTCAGGCAGTTCGGAAGGATTTATTTCCAAGCGGGAAGTGATTCTGTCTGAATGGCTGGCTGGGGAAAATCAATGAAGAAAACTGAAAACTCAATTGTTATTTACAAGCAAAAAGATAATACACCAACTATAGATGTGCGGTTAGAAAATGAAACTGTTTGGCTTACCCAACGATTAATGGCTGATTTGTTTCAAACAACTCCACAAAATATAACACTCCACTTAAATAATATTTTTAATGAAGGTGAATTAAGTGAAAAAGCAACTTGTAAGGATTCCTTACAAGTTCAAATTGAAGGGGATAGAGAAGTTAAAAGAAAAAGAAAGTTCTACAATTTAGATGCTATTATCTCTGTTGGTTATCGTATAAAATCCAAAACTGCCACACAATTCCGTATTTGGGCGACAAATGTATTGAAAAACCATTTGTTAAAGGGCTATACCATCAATGAAAAACGGCTCAAAGCCCAGGCGCAGAAATACCAGGAACTCCAAAATTCTGTTAAATTACTGGAAAATGTATTGGCATTGGATGAAATTACACAGCAACAAGCTAGGGGTATTATTGAAGTCGTCACCGATTATGCGTATGCTTTGGATATTTTAGACCAATATGATTATAAAAAACTTTCCGTCAAGAAAATTACCAAAAAAGAACATTTCAAACTGGAATATGACGAAGCCATTCAACTGATCCAAAATTTAAAAAAACAATTTGGCGGGAGTGATATATTTGGTGTTCCCAAAGATGAAAGTTTTCAATCATCCGTTGCTGCCATTTACCAATCAGCCGGCGGGAAAGATGCCTATCCCAGTGTGGAAGAGAAGGCAGCCCATCTTCTGTATTTTGTGGTCAAAAATCACTCGTTCGTGGATGGAAACAAACGCATTGCAGCCACTCTGTTTGTTTATTTTTTGAATCAGAATAAAATTTTATACCGCAAAGATGGGAGCAAACGACTGCCCGATACGACTTTGGTAGCACTCACGGTTCTAATAGCACAAAGTAAACCGGAAGAAAAAGATACAATTATAAAAGTCATCGTGAACCTGATAAACAAAAATATCATTTAAAATGGATAAACAAACCGCCACACAACTTATCAGTGGAACTTTCGATGCCCCCTTTGATGAAGGACGGTTTCGCAATTTTGCCATCAATCTCCTGAATGATGTAGATGAATCCAAAGCAGTCAAATTTAGGGGACATATAAAACATTCATTTTTACCCCACATAAAATCTCACAGACGACTTGGTACTTACACAGACCCCAATGGAGATAAAATTGATGTGCTGGTAGTGCAACTGAAAAATGAATGGGCATTGGAACGCTCCCGGACGATGCTTCGGAATTTTACTGCAGACTACCTGAAAAACAGAGATGAAAAAGATGCGGCGCTGGTTGCCTACTACACCACCAATCCTGATGACTGGCGATTTTCCTACATTAGGATGGAATATAAACGGGTGCAGACCGATTCAGGTAAATTCAAAATTAAAGAAGATGTAACACCGGCAAAACGCTATTCATTTCTGGTGGGGAATAACGAACCCAACCACACAGCACAAGCACAGTTGGTAGGAATTTTATCCGATGATAAAAATAATCCTACACTTTCTGAATTAGAAACGGCTTTTAGTGTGGATGCAGTTACCAAACAGTTCTACAAAGATTACCGGGCACAATTTGAAAAACTATGGAATGAACTCAACGATATCGTAGAAAAAGATCCGAAAATTGCCCAAGAATTTGAAACCAAAACCATTGATACTGCCAATTTTGCGAAAAAACTCATGGGACAAATTGTATTCCTTTATTTTCTACAAAAGAAGGGTTGGCTGGGTGTTGGCAAAGATGAAAACGGGAATTTCGAAGAATGGGGAACAGGACCTAAAAACTTCCTGCATAGACTATTCAAAAAAGAATTCACAGATTACGGCAATTTCTTCAATGAAGTTTTAGAACCACTTTTTTATGAAGGATTGGCTTCCGAACATGAAGACGATTATTTTTCTGTATTAGACTGTAAAGTACCATTCCTAAATGGTGGTTTATTTGAGCCAATGAACGGATACAACTGGCGGGAAACAGACATCCGCATTGATAATGATTTGATTGGTGATGTATTCAAAACTTTTGACCAATACAATTTTACCGTACGGGAAGATGAACCGCTGGAAAAAGAAGTGGCAGTTGACCCGGAAATGCTGGGGAAGGTGTTTGAAAATTTATTGCCGGAAAACCTGCGGAAAGGGAAAGGTGCTTACTATACGCCCCGAACCATTGTCCATTATATGTGCCAGGAATCGCTGATTAATTATTTGGATAGTGTATCTCAAGCATCTTTGCTTGAGAACACCTACAAGACCGGAAAGAAAAACAGTAACAAGCAAGATGCTTGTGATACTATTTACTTTGATTATGAAAGTTTAACTGATCAACGAAAAAGAAACCTACCCCATTGGGAACAAGATGAAGTTACTTATTTTGTGAATTTTCGTTTATGGGATTCAATCCCGAGTGAAATTGCAGAGAATATTAGAAATGAACGTGAAGAATGGAAACGGAATAATAAAATCGATAATGAAGAAGACCTGCAACAACTCAATATTGAAAAAAGGAAGGAATATTATCGGTTGTTTTCCAAACGGATTGATGATTTGCTGGATAATGGACATGGCTCTTGTATCTTGAAAAATCCTGATATCTCAATAATTGTGGAGGAAGCACTCGAACATTTTAATGGTGAACGTTATCAGATTGACCATTGGGTTATTATGCCAAATCATGTTCATGTTATTGTAAAACCAATAAATAATTGGACACTCTCAAAAATCACACATTCCTGGAAATCTTTTACTGCAAACGAAATCAACAAAGTGTTGGAAAGAGATGGACAATTATGGATGCACGAATCATTTGATCATATCGTTAGAAGTCCTGAACAGTTGCAACGTCTACGAAAATATATAGCCGAAAACCCAAAAAATTTACCAAAGTCACAGTACCGGATAAAAAGTAACCCAACCTTCCAGGTTGAAAAAGAAATCCACAATCAAGATGATTGTGGTACAATACCCAAAGAAGACATCAAAACACTCATCCGTGAAGGTGATATTATTTTGGAATTGGAAACGGCTATTATAGAACAGGGGAAAAAATATGATTCTGTTTTGATGCCGTCTATTAAAGACAACGCCAAAGCGTTGGACGATGCATTGGCAAACATAAAAGTTTGTGATCCGGCCATTGGCTCCGGTGCTTTTCCTGTAGGAATGCTGAATGAGATTGTAAAAGCCAGAAACGTTTTATCGCTTTATTTGGATAGAGTATCTCAATCGTCCCTGATAGAGAGAGATCACAAGCAGGATGCTCGTGATACATACAATTTCAAACGCCATTGCATCCAAAACTCGCTCTACGGTGTGGATATTGACCCTGGTGCCATTGAAATTGCCAAACTGCGGCTTTGGCTTTCACTCGTCGTGGATGAAGACGATTACACCACCATCCAACCTTTGCCCAATTTGGACTATAAAATTATGCAGGGCAATTCGCTCATTGAAGAATTTCACGGTATTTCACTGGATATTGAAAAGAAGAGTGGACAAAAAGACTTATTTGCAGGCGGTAGTGATTTAGATGCACTCATTGACGACCTGCACCAAAAACAGGATGACTTTTTTAATGCCGAACACCCCAGAGAAAAGAAAGAAAAACGGGAAGCGGTAGAAACGGCGATTTACAATATCTTTCATAATGAATTGGAAAAGAAGAAAAGCATTTCTGCATTAGAAGCCAAAGAGATTGAAACGGATTTAAAAGAAATGACCCACGGACACAGACCAAGAACATTTTTCCCTTGGCATCTATATTTTGCTGATATTTTCAGAGAAAAAGGCGGTTTTGATATAATGATTGGGAATCCACCTTGGGAGAAGTTTAAACCATTAGATCCAGAATTTTTTGAAAGATATTTCAAAGAATACAGAGTATTGTCTAAATCTGCTCAAAAACTTAAAAGAGAAGAATTATTAGAAAATTCAAAGATTAAAACAGAATACGATAAATATCTAAAATCATTTAAGGTGGGTTCAAAATATTTCAAAGAAAAATATGATTTACAGGGGAGTGGTGACTTAAACCTATACAAACTTTTTTTAGAATTAGTTTACAATTTATCTGGCGGAACAGTATCATTTCTGATTCCAGGGCAAATAACTGTGGACAAAGGATGTATGGATTTCAGAAGAGAGTTTTTATCTAATAAATCACTCTGGAAAGTGATTGGACTAAATAATCGAAAAGGATTGTTTTTAAACATTGATAACAACCAAAAGTTTGTAATGCTGTTTTTAGACAAAAACAGGCAAATAGAAACCGTTGATATTTTAGGTTGGTTAGATAGGTTTATGAATTACGGTGATATTGTTACCATAAAAATAAAAGGTGATTTGATACAAAAATTAGATGAATACCAAACGATATATTTAGATGATAATAGATTTAATTATGATTTTTTGCTAAAACTAAACAAGAATGACGAATATCGTTCATTGCAAGAGTTGAGTTATCATTATTGGGGTGAATATCACGTTACAAATGACTCACATTATTTCGACGATGTTAGTGGTCGTTTTCCACTTTCATCAGGAAAAGCCATAGACCAATATGATTGTAAGGCCAAGTCGTGGTTAGAAAAGCACGGTAGAAGTTCAAAATGGAGAAGAGAAACTTATCCTAAAAGTGAAGATTACAGAACTGAATACTATGTTAGTGAGATACCAGACCGAATAACTCAACATCATTTAAAAGATGGTAGCCAGTTTAGAATTGTAATACAAACGGTTACGGGTGCTGTAAATAATGTGAGGACACTTTATGCATCTTGTTTACCAAAAACAAACCTAACCAATAATAGTTTAGGGAATTTGTTTATTGGTGAGTCTGATGAAGAGTTGTTTTTCTATTTGGCAATACTGAATAGTTTTGTAGTTGATTGGCAAGCAAGAATGAAAGTTGCCACAAACTTAAACAAGTTCATTTTGGATACATTATTTATACCAGTTTATTCTAAAACAAATAAAATAATTCGAAATGAAATTACAGAACTATCAATCAAATTATCTTGTGTATCTTCTGCTTTTGATGAACTGACTTTGGAATGTTTTGGGAAAAAGTCTGATGATATTTTGATAAAGAATTTATTTGACAGGCAAAATACTAAAAACAAGTTGGATAGTATGGTTGCAAAATTATTCGAATTATCTGCCAATGAGTTAGAGAATGTTCTTTCAACTTTCCCACTGGTAAAAAGAGAAATTAAAAATGATGTGTTGAGAATGTTTATACAAGGTTCTAATGGCTAAAAAGAATCACATCATAGTCATTCCAGTTTTCAATTTGGTTTTGGGTGAAAAAATCCAAAAAGAGATTAAAATTGGTGACATCACTTTTATTGAGAAAAATAAACTCATTCGCTGTCGCAAAAGATTTGGATTTGATAAACCATTTTCTGAAATGGGTGCTTTTTTGAAAAAGATGCCAATTAAATTATTAAGAACTTCCAATACATATGCCGTTCTAAAATATAAAATTGACCCTAAAGTATCGATGGCTGAACCAATGGCAAAAATAAGAGAAGCAATTTGGATTTTAGCCAGTGAACAATTCGGGCACAGAAGAAATATTCAACGGTTTGGTTTTCCTGAATATGCAAAACGCCATTTGAGTGATAGTTTTCTATATAACAAAATCACGAAAAGAGTTAACGTTAGTTTTAAGGCAGATAATGTAATTCAACATTCAATAATTCGTAAATGGTCAGATGTAAGGCGGTATCACTTTTTCCCAAATGCTTTGAAAATTATTAATGGTGAACTACCTATTCATAAAGATTGGCAAAGGGATATTAAAAAGGGAGTAATTCTTTGCGGTAAAAGTGTCTTCTCTTCTGAATTATCAAAAGCATTTTTAAATAATATGATTGCTTTAGAGACTTTACTAACTGATGGAAGTGGTAACCACAGAAAATCGATGAAGGACAGACTCAATGCTATTTTTCATTGGATTGGTGAAAACTGGGATGATGCAATAGACGAGATTTATAATTTGAGATGTGATATGGTCCACGATGGTAATACAAATAAAATAACGACAAATCATCTATTAATGTCTGATTACTTCTTGAAAAATTTGTTATTGAATATTGTTAACGCAACCAAAGTAATAAAACAGAAAAGTGATTTGGTTTTACTTGCAAGAGAATATAATGCCAGTCAAGTATTAGGAATTAAGTTCAAAACGAAAATGAAGGGGATGATTGTTTCGTCTTCACATTCACAAAAAGATATCGAAAAAATAATGAAAGAGAATAATTGGGAAAAATGATCCTCACCGCTAAAAAATCCAACGCCCAGGCAGACACCACCGCCCTTGAAGCCGAAATAGACCAATTGGTGTATGAGTTGTATGGTCTGACGGGAGAAGAGATAGAGATTGTGGAAGCGAGTGTGGGATAATGGATTGGGTTTCATTAGTTGGTGCTGCTGGTATTGGGGCAATTATAATCAAAATTATAGATATTGTTTGGCTTCAAAAAGCCCTTGAGAAATCAGAGCATAAGAAATGGTTAAGGAATCAAAAGTTAGAAGTATTTACAGAATTATCAGAATTACTGTTATCGATAGGATTATCAAAAAAGCACAATATTGATAATAATCCCTATGAATTTTATGCAGTCGCATCAAAATCGTTATTGTTAATTGAAAATGAAAAATTACAAAAACAGATTAATACTTTCATTGTTGATTGGGATAAATTGATCAACGAGGATCTAACCGAAACTAAAAAAAATAATTTATATCATAAATTGACTGTAAGAAGCAAAGTAATTGTGAATGAATTGCGTAATGATATGGAATTATAACAGATCAATTTGTGCTTGCCCGCCATTATGTTGGGTGGGTATGAGTTGTATGGTCTGACGGAAGAAGAGATACAGATTGTGGAGGAGAATGTAAAATAATTAGGAATTGGCAATTATGAATGATGAATTAGAAAAATTCCCAATGCTAATGAAATTATGTATTTCTTATAAGGATAATGACAATGATAATTTTTACAAAAAAGTAAAAAGGGGACTTCAAACGGAACAAGGACAATTACTTGAACTTGATTCAAATTTAGGATTGCTTGATTCCAAAAACTTTGATGTGTTTAGAGATGAAGTTTTGACAAAAGGCAATAAAGATGAAATGCGAGTATATTCTTCTTTAACAGACAGATTTAATGAGTTAAAAGGATTTCGATATTTATTAGAAAAAGGATTTACAAATATTCATTTTATACCGCCATCGAGGATTGAAAATCAAAAAACACCCGATTTAGAAGCAACCTGTCAGTTCAAAAATGACACTGTTTTAGAAATTAAAACAGTCAACAATTCAGATGAAGAAGTTGATATGTTAATGGGAACAAATGATAGTGTACGACAAGTTTTAAATACTATCCCAGAAGCACTTGTTAATCAAATAAAAAAAGAAATTTTGTGTAAGAAAATTCAAATTGACACATATAATAGAAATGCAACAAATAAAATAATTCTAATGATAATTAAGTTAGATATTGGTTGTTTATTTACAGATAAACCTATTTTGCATATGCAGGAAACAATGATTGAAATTGCAAAAGAGTCTTTGCCCTTTAAATTAGTTTGGTTGCTTGAAGGGTTTGACAGCCAGAGAATTAATAAACTTTCACTTTCAGGTTTTCAGGAATTATGAAAATTCACTTGAAGAACACTACCGTCCTTGAATCCGCAATAGACCGATTGGTGTATGAGTTGTATGGTTTAAATAAAGCCGACAAAAAGGAAGTAAAAACATGGTATGCCCGGCGGTACCCAAAATTGGCACGGTTTACGGATATAGATTCAGGATAATAACCCTTATATAAGAATATGTAGGAAAAAGATGGATATTAAACTTTCAAATAGGTTCCAAGAGATTTATAACCAGTTGGATCATCATTTGCGTAAACGTTTAAAAAGGGATGAGAATATTCCACACACTTTTCTTATTAAAGAAGCATCTAAATCCGATTTAGTTATCCGCTCACAAAGAGATCAGCTCATTCAATTTGCTCAATTGCGCAATGCCATTGTGCACAATCCGGAGAGAAAAAAAGCACACCCCATTGCAGAACCACACCCGAAAATTGTTGAGCAATATGAGGAAGTGCTTAACAATGTGTTATATCCGATTAAAGCATTTTCTGTTGCAATTCCCTTTGAAAAAATTTATACTACTTCCTTAGAGGATAAAGCCAAAGATATTATGTTAATAATGAATGAAAAAGTTTTTACGCATGTTCCCGTAATGGAAAATGATAAAATGATCGGTGTTTTTAGTGAGAATGTTGTGTTTTCGTATTTGGTTAAGAATGAAATTGCAGCAGTAGATAAGGATATTCCTATCAGTGAGTTTGGTGAATTTCTTCCGCTGGATAAGCACAAGAGTGAATTTTTTCATTTTGTCCCCAGAATAACTTTACTTGTAGATATTCAGAAATTGTTTGAAAATGAATTAGAGAAAAACCGACGATTAGGCGTTGTGTTTATAACGAATAGTGGAAAACAAAGTGAAAAGTTATTGGGGATGATAACAGCATGGGATATTGCTGGATCATGAATATTGTTAATTCCAAAATAGACCAATTAGTACATGAACTGTGTGACCTGACGGAGGAGGAGATTAGGATTGTGGAAGAGAGTGTAAAATAATTAGGAATTGGCAATGAGAATGAAACTACATAAAGAATTAAATAAATCAATGCACAAATTGTATGATTTGGTTAAACCTTCCTTTGAACAATTAAAGGCGATGGAAGAACAAATGAAGCCAATAGTAAAACAACAAAAAGCAATGGCAAAATTAGTGCAACCTACGATTGAACGGCAAAAATCAATTATGGAGTCATTAAAACCGAGTATTAGAATTGCAAACTCAATCCGTGAAAGTATAGTACCCAGTCTGAAGTTAATTGAGAATTGGCAACAACAATTTATTCCACTATTTGATAAATCTTTAATTGATAACTTAATCGAATGGCAAGAAAAGGTAAAATCGTCGGAATATCAAGCATTTATAAAAGAATGGGGGTGGTTTTTTAGTAAAAAGACATATTCTTTTGGTGATTACTGCTTTGGTTTATATAAGAAATTTGGAGCAGAAAAATTTTCGAATCGATTAACAAAGTGGTTTTTAATTAAAGAAAATATGTCGCCTTTTATTGAAGAAATAAGAGACCATTTCCCTCTTCGGGTTGCAATTATTAACGATGGTATTAATTTTCATTTAAGAGGTAATTATGCATCTGCAATTACCTTAATGTTACCACACGCAGAAGGAGTTCTTTGGAAAATTGGACAGAAAAAGGGTGTTGTAGAATCAAAATATACATCTGAAAAAATAGTGGAAAATAATGTTGTAAAAAGCAAGAAGTGGAAATTAAGTAGATTAGCAAAGAAACTGTTCCCTCATGATAGATTCCACGAAATTATTGTAAAGGAAATATTTTGTGCCGGTCCAAGAGATAGAATATTACACGGAAGAAATATTTATAAGGGCAAACAAAAAGAAGTTAATGTTTGGCTATCAACTTTGTTGATATTAACCATGTGGAGGTTGGCAGATGAGATTAGAATTATTGATGAATGACCAAATCTTCACCGCCAAAAAAGCCAACCCGCAGGCAGACACCACCACCCTGGAAGCCGAAATAGACCGGTTGGTGTATGAATTATATGGGCTGATACCAGCCTGTACTGAAGTTTCGGTAGGCAGGGAGGAGGAGAGTGTGGGATGAGAGTAATTCAATCTTCCAGATTGAATATTCAGCATAAGCAAGATGTTTTTGATATCACTAATTCCAAAAGAACAAAGACATTATGAATTTTGAAATAGTAATTAAGGATAAGTTAAATGAATTTCGATAAAAAATTATCAGAAGCAGAATTGAACAAATTAGAAGCGTTTTTACTTTCAGAAAAGACACCGAATAATTGTATGTC
>CAYXMX010000028.1:0-26649 GCA_964466265.1 uncultured bacterium
AAATATTATTTATATTCTCTCCATAATCGTCACAGCAGCTGTGGCTTTTTTAATTCTCGGACCAAGACCGAGAGAAATGAATGGGAGCATAGACGTTTCTTCCCTGCCTACTGTTAACGCAGTGTTAAATGGCATCACATCCATTCTATTAATAATAGGGTTCTTATTTATTAAACAGAAGAAAAAAGAAATTCACAAAATATTTATGTTGTCCGCATTTGGCACATCTGCAGCGTTCTTAGTTTCATATGTTATTTATCATTGGTTTAAAAGTGGTCCAAAAATTTATTCAGGAGATTTGACAACAGTATATTATTTTATATTATTGTCCCATATTCTTCTTGCAACTGCTATTATTCCATTGGCTCTTGTCACTTTATATCAAGGATGGACAAATCAATTGCCAAAGCATCGAAAAATAGCTAAAATAACTTTCCCTATTTGGATGTATGTTTCGGTAACTGGTGTATTGGTATATTTCATGTTATATTAGAGTTCTTTGACCAAGCCGGAGAAATGAGTATCTGTTTTAAACCCATGGTGTTTAAAAAATTCCGACTTCATAAAAGGAACGGTAACGTATTTAACTTTCCTATTATTTATTCGATAGAGACATTCTTTTAATAATCTTTCTCCCAACCCGCTTTCCTGATATTTTTCCTGAATAGCAATTTTTTCCAAATGAGCTAAATTCTGGTCAATAAATTTCCAATAAATACCTCCACATAATTTATTATCATTTGAAAATAGCAGCAAAAATTTGTGATCATCTGTAAAATTCGCGTATAGATTGTAGGAGAGTAATAAATCATGAAATAATGCTAATTCCTTCGGTTTATAGGGTTGCCGAATTGTAAACCTTTCTCGATTTTTATTATGAATTTTTATTATTAAATCAAAATTTTTCTCATCTGAAATATATGGAATCAGTTCAGTATAATCTGAAGATTCAACATGATGGTAGATCATTCGGGTTAAAAAATAAGCATCATTTTCCGTGCAATTAGGGTGCTTGATTAATGCATAAATACGGGACTCAATTTTTTCGTCTGTCAATTCTAACCGGGTTATTCCAGTTGATAATTTGAGAAGTTCCTTAGAGATAAATGAACGACGATCCCGAAAAATAGTCGCTAGAAAATACTGTATTCGGATAGACGGATGACTTTGGTAGAGTTCATGCATTTTGTAATCGGTAAAAAGTTCCTGTAAAATCTCACTCTGGGCTTGTATGGTGGCTTTTTGATTCAGATCTAACCATCGTTGAAAACGAAGTGATGCAAATATGAGTGGTTTTGGTAAAAACCCGTAGGATTCGATTTTCTTAATGTATGCTTCCATTCTACTCGAATTGAATCCATAAACTTCTTTACTCTCAAATTCATGTTGAATTTTGTTCAAAATTGATAATCCATAAGTTGTACCTGTCGATTGTAGAATGCATGTAAATATTACTTCGAAATCCAATACATGATTTAAGCCAGGAAATTGTTGCTCAGTGAAAATGATAACTTCTTCGTAGAGTTTGACTAATGTTTTTAGTAGAGAGGTGATTTTTTCAGTTTTAAAGGATTGTTTAATCCGAACGTGAGTTGCATTATCAAACTCTGAAACGATCACATGATGAATGGACACATCAGCCAATGCATAAGTAAAATGGGTCTGTGTGATATATTTTATGTAGGCTTGTAAACTACTCCATCCAAAGTGATACCACCTCATATCCCATCGGTCCTTCAGTCGTGTGTTTTCAATTTCATTTTGTTGACTGGCCAAATAGGAATAAACATCAGATCCATGATCATACTCTGAAATAATTATTTTCTGATCCGGCCAACCGCTGATAAAATTATTCACTAGATTTTTGTGATCAATCCCTGAGCTTAAGGATACCTGCCATTCATTTAATCGGGTCAATTCAGATTTATTTAGGCTAGGAAAATGTGAAATAATGAAATTAAATGCCGAACCTTCATTTAACGTCAGTAATATTCGATATTGATTACAATCCTTCCCTTTTGTCAATTGACTAATCCAGATACTATCATTTTCAATTTCTTTGAAATTGATATATCTCCCACCCGAATAGATAAAAATTGCTTCATTAATCATGGAATGATGATTAAAAATATTAAGAATAAAATCCTGATCAGATGAGCTGATTGTATTTTCAAATTGGATTAACTGATTCCATTGATGAATACCCATTTTATATCCTGCATACATGGGCTTTAAATTTTGACTTAATTTTTTTAAATTGATTTTACTCGATTGAATTAAATTTTTATTCGAAGAATGCAATAACCAATGGGTAAGCTCATGACGTATATATGAGTAATATTTCGGATGTTTTTTAACACAGGAAGAACATATTTCAAATAACATAATGATGTAGGAGATTGAATTCAGGGTTATTTCCCCTTTTTCCCTCAATGATAAAAGGTTATGTATGGTTGCTTCAATGTGGGACTCCGTCAACTGATGAATATTAATGTGATTTGTGATGAGTCCATTTGTATTTTGGTTTTTATTGAATAGTTTATTCAGAACCTCTAAGAATTCAGCACCTGTTAAAAAGGGAATCAAAAAATCAAATATGGTCTGAGAAAATTTCAAATTTGTATAATCAATCATATATTTTAAAGTATCGATAACCAATTTTATTAACTTAATTTTACCTTCTTTAATAATGGGCTCAATAATTTGAAAACCACTCATATCTTCCTGTCCAAGTAGCCACAGTCCTTTATGAAGAGATTTTAAGGATGGTTTCTTTGTATGATGAGAAGCCATCTCTAATGATAGTGTTGATTTCCGCTCGACAATCATGATGTGGTTAGATCGCTTTAAATGAATTAGTTGAAATGGGATGTTCCCAACTAATTCAACAAATGGCTGATTTCCAAGCCACAATCTTGGATCGAGCAATATATCTTTAATATCTAAATGACTACTATTTATTTCATAGGTAAAGTCACCAAGCAAAAAATGATTCTCTCTCCAAGAACATTTACACTTTCTATTTAGTGATTTAATTTTCAGGTATTGTCCCGTCCATTCAATATCTTCCGGAACGATATTCAGGTTTTTCATAAGCCAATTGGGAAATGAAATGCGCTTTCCTTTTATATCCAGATTAATTTGATTCCGGGAATACATCGGTTCGATAATATTCGCCCAGTTTTTAAGAATATTTTTCCTTTTATATGATTCCTTTGGAGTCAGCTCGTCGTAATCCACAGAAAAATTTCTGGGAATAATAGCAAAATTGACAATTTGCTCATATCTGGATAAAAACCCATTAACGGACTGAATTAATGCGCCAATGGAAATTCTGATATTATCTGTATCTTTATCCGGAAAATGATATTTGATATATTCAGGATTCGGATAGATTAATACCGTATTATAATTCAAATGATCTCCAATAAGAAATGCCGATTCAATGGCATCAAATTCTTGTAGCATATTCTCAATTTTCTGAGGAGTAATTGTTTGTCCGGCAGCATTTTTATAAATTTCTTTTTTTCGATCTTTTATAAAATAATGTCCATTTTTTTCAGTAAAAATATCCCCTGTATGAAACCATCCATCAATAAATGTTGAAACAGGGGGTGCACCAAAATAATACTCAGAAATGTAGGGACCCTTGAGGAGCAATTCCCCATCTTCAGAAATATGAAGATCAATACCTGGCAACGCTTTGCCAACTGAATCAACCACATACTCATCAGGGGGAGTTAATGAAATTCCGCCGGTCGCTTCTGTCATTCCATACCCACTCAAGAGATGAACATTATTTATCTGAAAAAATTGAAAAATATCCGGATCGAGATATCCGGCAGCAGACAGACCCCATTTTAAATTCCCACCCGTCACTTTTTTCAATGCTTTATTAACAAGTTTTTCATTATTTGGATAAGAAGATAAAATAGACTGAATGGTTTCGTATAACTGCATCCACCGTCTGGGGACACTAATGAAAATGGTCGGTTTCACCGCAATAAAGTTTTTTCTTAATGTATCAAAAGACGAATCTTGTGCAAAGGTGTAAGACCCTCCCCAAAAAATACTTCCCTGCAGTTCAAGATATCTGCCGAACGTATGATATAAGGGTAAATAACTTAAAAATGAATCATGATGACCAATTTCCGGTAATGATAAGGCACGGGCAAATCGTTTAACAATCATATTATACTGTGTGAATGTTATTCCTTTTGGCTCACCAGTCGTTCCAGATGTATACATAATGGTAGCGATTTTGGTTAAACGGACTTTATTAATTCTCCTTAATACTTTCAGGGGATCAACCTTGATACTCTTTGAAATAAATAATTCCCATGATTCAGATTCAAACTCGATGATTTTGACTCCTTCAAGCCGGGAGTTTAAGATTGTCTTCCAATGGGACTGTTTTTTCCCTCCGATAAATAAATGGGTAATGCCGGAATGTTTGAGAATGAATTCTATATCTCTGTCAGCTGCATTGGCTGGTATAGGTACATTTGTGAAATGAAAAGAAAGGCACGCCAGATCTACCAGCGCACCACTTAATGAATTCGGAGTTAAAATTCCAATTCGTATTGAATTTTCAGCCTCATATTCTAAATAGGTTAAGGCTCCTGCAATTTTTAACACTTTTTTCCAGATATGATAATATGAGTGAGTCATCCAACGTGAATTCTTAAAATGTCTGAAAAGTATCTTATCTTTATAACGATTCGCCCGTTGATAAAATAAATGGCCAAATGAATAATTTGATTTTGAAATAAGCTTCATTAGCAGGTCAAGCCAATCAGTAATAAGGCTCTCACCGACGATGGCGGAATTGACATTTGAGAGATGGCCCAGATCTAAAAAAGAATGTATTGTTTTCTGATCCGGATTTTGAACCAACAATTCCTGAGCGAGAGATATGAGAGTACTAGTATCTGGAAATTCCTCTGATGAAAAATCAACAATATCTTGAATCGATTTTCTGGAGATTTCCATCGCGTAAATTAAGCTGATTCAATTAAATCTATTAGAATGGATTTGAAGTTATTTAATTGAATCGTCTTCTTATCTTAAATTGATATGCCCAAAGAATACATTCTTAAATAAAGGTAACTATTGAGCATCATGAATCAATGATGTAAGTTCACAAAATATCTATCGGAGTGAAATTTTAATGAGTTCAAAAAATGCTAATCAAAATGGAAAAGATTTCAATTTAACTCAAGCTGAAATAATTCATTTATTAAAAAAAGCCCCCACAGAAATTCAGTCGTACATTAATCATTTAGAGAGGCAAATAAAGAATTTGGCAGATATTGGATTATCCCTCTCAAAAGAGAAAGATATGGATGTTTTACTGGAAAAAATATTACTGGAGGCTAAGAGAATCACCAATGCTGATGGTGGCACTCTTTATATGAAAACTGAAAATAATTGTCTGAGATTTGCTATAATGATGACTGATTCACTCAATTTTCATTTGGGCGGTACATCCGGTAAAGAAATTCCATTTTACCCGGTGAAACTCTATGATGATAATGGGAATCCAAATAATAATATGGTGGTTGCCAATGTCGCTATTACCGGTGAGACTGTGAATATTCCCGATGCATACACCGCAGAAGGATATGATCTTTCAGGAACCAAAGCATTCGATAAAAAAACAGGTTATCACTCCCAGTCCTTTTTAACCGTACCCCTGAAGAATCATGAAGATGAAATTATTGGAGTTTTACAGTTGTTGAATGCTCAGAACAAACGGACCAATGAGTTAATTCCATTCTCCAGCGATGTACAGGAAATTGTTGAAGCGTTATCCAGTCAGGCAGCTGTCGCCATTACCAATAAGAATCTTATCCGGGATCTGGAAGTGTTGTTTGAATCCTTTATTAAGTTGATTGCATCGGCCATTGATGCAAAATCTCCCTATACAGGGGGGCATTGCGCCCGGGTTCCTGAAATAACTTTAATGCTTGCGGAGGCAGTGGATAAGGCCACTGAAGGGACATTCAAGGATGTACATTTTTCTGACCAGGAAATGTATGAGCTTAAAATTGCTGCATGGCTTCACGATTGCGGAAAAGTTACGACTCCAGAATATGTTGTTGATAAAGCAACAAAGTTGGAAACCATTTATGATCGAATTCATACAGTGGATACACGCTTTCAAATCCTACAAAGAGATGAAGAAATTAAGTATTTGAAAAACAGATTAAAAGTGGAAACAGAACCTACTATATCTGAAGAAAAAAAGAAAAATTCATTAAAAGAATTGAGGAAAAAGTATACAGATCGGCTTTCGGAAATTGAGGAAGATATTGACTTTATTCGCACCATTAATATTGGCGGGGAATTCATGTCTGCCGATAAAAAAGAACGGGTATATAAAATTGCAAAATATCGTTGGAATGATCACGGAGTTAAAAAAGATTTTCTGGATGAAGATGAAATTAAAAACCTTTGTATTTCTAAAGGAACTTTGACAGCTGAAGAAAGAAAAATTATTAATGATCATATTGTACATACTATTGAAATGCTTCAACAACTTCCTTATCCAAAATACTTGAAGAACGTTCCTGAACTGGCCGGAGGTCATCATGAAAAGTTGGATGGGACAGGTTATCCGATGGGATTAACTAAGGATGAAATGTCCATCCAGGCTAAAGCCATGGCCATTGCAGACGTATTCGAAGCACTCACTGCCAAAGATCGGCCTTATAAAGAAGGGAAGGCTCTTTCTCAGGCAATGCGTATTATGGGTTTTATGAAAAATGACGCCCATGTTGATCCAGAATTATTTGAACTGTTTGTAGAAGAAAAGATCTACTTAAAATACGCAGAAAGATACTTATCTAAAGAACAACTGGATATGGATTAACTTCTCAATCCTTCCGGATAAAATATGACATTGGAGATCGCCATCGTTTTGGGCATTATTGCCCTCATGTTATTTCTGTTTATTAAAGAGTACTTTCCTCTTGATGTAACGGCTCTGACCATATTAACTATATTTCTATTAACCGGATATCTTTCCCTTGAGGAAGCTATCAGTGGATTTTCAAATGAGGCCGTGTTAACCATCGCTGCCCTATTTATTTTAAGCCATGCTTTACAGCGCTCCGGTATCCTGGAATATGGGATTGTTCGGCTGAATCAATTGACAGAAAGATCAAAGTTGTTGGGATTAACAGTATTCTTAATTTCAATAGCCATCGCCTCAGCATTTGTGAATAATACTGCCATTGTAGCCATGTTTATTCCCCTGACCATAAGAATATCCAAAAAATACAATTTGAGCCCATCTAAATTATTATTGCCCCTCAGTTACATTGCAATTATTGGCGGTACCCTGACTCTGGTGGGAACATCAACTAATTTGATTGTTAATTCCATTTATACGGATACGACTTCCTTTGACCCCCTGGGAATGTTTGAATTTGCAAAATATGGGATTATCATTTTATTGATTGGACTTGTATACATTATTTTTGCTGTTCCCCTGATTTTGCCATCCAGGACCGTCACAACCAGTTTAACTAAAAGTTATCATATGGGTGGATATTTAACTGAATTAAAAGTATCAAAAGAATCTCCACTGGTTGGACGAACATGCATGGAAAGAGCAATTAATAAAAATTTTGATATTATTGTGCTGGATATTATCAGGGATGGAAAAGTGATTAGTACCAATATCCGTAATTCTATTATTCAACCGGGAGATGTGTTATTTGTCAGAGGGTCTGTAGAAAATTTTCTGCGCATGAAAGAGGTAGAAAAAGTAAATATGTTGACAGATGAAAAATTAACCCAGGGAGAATTGGAAAGTGAAGAAAATTTATTAGTCGAGTGTTTATTGACTCAGAAATCCGATCTAATCGGCAGAAGTCTCATGGAAATTAATTTTCGTCGTCGGTTTGGAAGTTTTGTATTGGCTGTCCGTCGGGAAGGAACCATTTTAAGGCGGAAAATTGCCCATGTTATTTTGCACTCCTTTGATACATTATTAATGTATGGTCCCAGAGAAAAAATAAAGGAATTGGCTGAATCCGGCCACTTTATTGTTCTTGGGGAAATTGAAGCCTCTCTCAAGAAACATCGGTTTTGGTGGGTGAGTTTAGCGGTGGTTTTAGGTGCCGTCATATTAGCATCCCTGGGAATTTTGCCTATTTTAGTCGGTGCATTGGTCGGAATGATTTTGCTTTTCATACTGAGGGTTATCACAACGAACGATGCCTATAATGCTGTCAATTGGCAAGTGATTATATTAATTGGTGCATTAATACCTCTGGGGATTGTTATTCAAAAGAGCGGTACCGCCGACTTGATAGCAACAACGCTGGGGAATATTGTTCATAG
The DNA here is from genome assembly GCA_964466265.1 of uncultured bacterium. GTDB lineage: Bacteria > Fidelibacterota > Marinisomatia > Marinisomatales > TCS55 > JADFRD01. The sequence continues at coordinate 8,353 of CAYXMX010000028.1, forward strand.
GGTCCCTGTGGAAAATCAACCTTTTCTCATGCTATCTTTAATCTATTTAGTCACAATGATATTAACAGAATTAGCCTCTAATGCTGCCACCGCAATTATTATGACACCCATTGCCATATCGGTCGCTAATCAACTGGGCTTTGATCCAAGGCCCTTCATATTCGCAATTTGTTTTGCAGCTTCTGCATCATTCATCACACCCATAGGCTATCAAACCAATTTAATGGTATACGGGCCGGGTGGTTATAAGTTTTCAGATTATATAAAAGTTGGTTTACCTTTGGCCTTTATTTTTTGGATGTTAGCGACGTTTATCATTCCAATTATTTGGCCTTTCACCCGAGTAATATGAAAAATTCATGACCAGAGAAGAAAAACAATCGATACGACTAAACGATTTTATAGAGAATCCTGAAAAAGGCCTTTGGAAGTTGGCCGTTCCGGTCATGGCAGGTATGGGTATTCAAACCATGTATACCATCGTAGACATGATCTTTATTGGTAAATTGAGCGGTCACGCCATTGCAGCAGTTGCATTTAATATGCCCTTGTTCTTTTTTGTCCTGGGTCTCACCATGGGGTTGGGCTCGGGAGTAACCGCATCCATCGCACGATTTATCGGTGCGAAAGATAAAGTCAATGCAGATAACAGTGCGGAACACGCTATTATTATGGGACTGTTTATTTCAACTATTTTGACAGCTGCCGGGTTGATTTGGGGTCGCCAGATACTCCTGTCCATTGGAGCAACAGAAGATATCATTGATCTCAGTTGGTCATACCTTCGTATCATATGCATTGGATTACCCTTTATGGTCTTCTCGGCGTTCTTCAGATCCATTTTGGTGGGAGAGGGAGATACAAAATTCCCCATGACCGTCGCAGCGCTGGGAACCATTCTGAACCTGATTTTAGATCCCATTTTTATATTTACACTGGATATGGGCGTTGCCGGGGCTGCCTGGGCCACAGCAATTAGTCAGGTGACTGTTTTCTTGATTTTCATTTATATGATTTTTGTGAAAGACCATTCATATATTACGTTTCGATTAAAGGATTTTTCCTTTTCATCTTTTATTATCCGGGATATTATTAAAGTAGGTTTACCTGCATCAATGTCCATGATTATCATGTCCTTTGGTCAATTGGTTTTCAACCGAATCCTGGTTCATTTTTCAACGAACGTTGTGGCTGGTTATCAAATTGGTGGTAGAATTGATATGCTGGTCTTTTTACCGATTCTATCCATTTCTTACGGATTAACAACATTGGTTGGCATGTTTTTTGGAGCGAATCGAAAGGGAAAATTGAGGCATATAATATATTATGGGTTGAGCCGTTCATTTATGATTGCTGTAGTGACCTCCACTATTGTATTTATAGCTGCCCCAAAAATTGTTACTATTTTTACGTTTGATACCGTCATTCAACAGACGGCCATTACCTATCTCCGATTGATGGCTATCGTATATCCCTTTGTTTCGGTTGCCATGCCCTGCGGTAGAATATTACAGGGGTTTGGGCTCGGATTACCTATGCTGGTTTTTACCCTGATACGGATTTTATTAGTGGCAACTCCTCTGGCATGGTTTTTTATATTTGTCCAGGACAGACCGGTGGAGTGGGTCTGGTATTCCATGATGACATCTGCCGTCGTTGCTTTTATTGTCGCTGTCAGTTGGGTATTATGGGCCATTAAGAGGTATTCAGTTCAACCGGCAGTGGTTCACCATGAATAGACTGAATTCGAAAGAAATTAAGTCCGCCTTGGATAAGCTACCCGGATGGGTATCTATCGGTGAAAAGATATATAAAGCTGTAACATTTGATTCATATATGGCCGGAATTGAATTTATAAACCGATTGGCAGACATAGCTGAAAAAGAAAACCATCATCCTGATTTAACCGTTGGCTGGTGCAAAGTGGGTGTTTCATTTTCTACCCATGATGCCGGAGGTGTGACGGTAAAAGATATTGCCATGGCAAAGGAAGTAGAAAAGCTGATTTGACGCGAGCTGACTTTATCTCCTATGATAGTTGTGCTATATCGACTGTGTGGATAGAAGAGTACCCCACCCTGCCTGGTTGATAATAATTCTCCGATAGGGGGGTATTCAATTCAACCGCCGTCATGTTTATGCCCTGATAGCGAATGGTTCAAGGATTAATATATCACTTTATTAATGTACACTTGATTGCTTTACTCTCTTGATCACTTTTTAATTGGAAAAAATACACACCCGAGTGCAAAGATTTTGTATCCCAAAAGAATTGATGATTTCCACTGTGATAAGATAAATCTCGAGTCTCATACACTATTTTTCCTAATTCATTAAAAATCCGAATTTGTATTATCGAATTATTTATCAATGAAAAGGGAATTATGGTTGAATGATTAAAAGGATTTGGATAATTAGATGATAATAAAATATTGTTTGGGAGAATTCCCGTATCGTCGATTATTGAAAGCCCCTGTGCTAATGCCACCAGGTACATGTTGCCATTTGACATAGTTGAATCACCGATGGTATATCCTGCCAGCATTATATTTCCGTTTTCAGTTTGTATCAGGCCTCTGCCACGGTCGTTGGCACTTATGTCAAAATTTGCACTCCAGAGCAAGTTACCATCTCCATCCATTCTGAACAGAACGGATTGATATTGAGGATAATTACCTGATGCTCCATAAATAGCATAACCATTATCTGCTAAAGATATAATGGAATTTCCTCTGGCATTTCCACCGTATTCGTAGGTTCTGGTGAATATTGTATCACCATTTTCATCAACTTTCATCAGTAACAATTTCATATTAAAATTAGATGGATCTATGGTAAAGCCACCAATGGCAAAATGACCATCTTGGGTATTGGTAACAGAAAGGGCGCTCCCATTTGGATATACTTTTGTGGTGAGTGAGTCTCCGTCTGCACCCACTTTAAGAATGGTCAATGAATCATCATGGGCACCAAATATTAAATAATCTCCGGAGGTTGTTTCGCAAATATCATTCGCGCCACCAAATGAATATGTAAACAATGGCCCGGGTATTCCTCCAATAAAAGAATCGGACCACAGTAGATGACCCAGAGAATCCATTTTAACAATATAATCCTGTGCACCTCCTCCGCCTGGACTGCTCCAGCTTTCCATCCCTACAGCCAAAAATCCTCCATCCATTGTTTCAATGATGGACTGTGCGGTACAATCATAAGTATGTTGAAATGTTTTTGTCCATAATGTATCACCGTTCATATCCGTTCGAATAATATACATATTCCAGGATGGTGCTCCGAAAGAGGAGGTGGCTCCTGCAATCAGATATCCGTAATCGGAAGTTTCTATGATGCGATTCCCATAATCCCATGAACTGCCACCAAACGTTTTAGTCCATAGTGTATCACCGCTTTTGTTTACTTTTACCATATAAACATCACTATGACCAGAACCAAATGAATAGGTCGTACCTAATATGACAAAATCTCCACTATTTGTTTCAATAATTGAATTGGCAACGTCAGATTCAGAACCTCCATAAAACCTTAACCATTCAACATTAGGAGGAGATTGCATTCTTGGAAAACTGAATAGGAAAGCAAAAAACAATATTTTATTTTGATATTTGTTTTTCATAAGCTTCTCAAAGGATATCTACATCACTTTTGATCATTTACTGATTAAAAAAGCTAATCATTGAGATTATTTTTGTCAAGGATAAATATCTGATTAGAATCGAAAATGGTGTGCGCCTCTCCTGATGATCGGAATTTCTGAAGAAAATGGTTTACGGATATTCAACCGCTATGAAATGAATGGCTGAACTCCAATTCCTTTTATGACATTTAAAAAAAATAAGAACTTACCTGATATTACCACGAGAGTCTTTAGTCAACGGGGATTGATCATGACCCCAAATCATTCTTTTATTACATGACCCGTTAATCTGTATACATTATATTCCCGCCAATCCTTTCATCATTTTACCTATGACAGATTTGATTACCGGACTCCTTCAAGAATCAATCAGTGGCATTGCCTTGGGCTGTATTTATGCATTGATTGCCTTGGGGTTTACCCTGATTTATAAAGCGACTGAAGTGGTCAATTTTGCCCAGGGAGAATTGATGATGGTGGGGGCTTATGTCAATTTTTTCTTTGTGACTAAACTCATTTCAATTGCCGGTGAACTGTCTCTCTGGATTTTCTTAGTTGCCCTGGTAGGCAGTATTTTATTTTCCATCTTATTCGGATGGTTACTAGATTGGGTCATTAACCGGCCTTTAAAAGATGAACCGATATTTTCCATTATTATTGCCACCATCAGTTTATCCATCATTCTCCGTGCCATCGTTGCCATGATTGCCGGCCCAATGAGTTTATTGCCCGTCTCCCCATTTGGAGAGAGTGTGGTGAATTTGGGGGGGATTGTTATTTCCATCCTGGATATTTTTATTATGAGTAGTGCCGTGATCCTTGTGGCTATGTTTTATTATTTTTTCAATAAAACACGGTGGGGAATTGCCATGCAGGCCACTTCGGAAGACCCCGTTGCAGCCCAGCTCATGGGGATTCCTGTCAATCGGGTTCATTCCCTCGTCTGGATATTTTCTGCCTTGGTGGCCACCATCAGTGGAATTTTGCTGGCTCCCCGGATGTCTCTGCTGGATACATCCATGGGGTTTTTGGGACTGAAAGCATTTCCGGCGGCTGTTTTGGGTGGATTTGGTTCTATCGGAGGTGCCATTGTGGGAGGTATCATTATGGGTGTGATCGAAACGGTCAGCATGGGGACTTTATCTTTTCATTTTGCCTGGATAAAGGAAATTAACGATATTATTGTGTGGATTGTCCTGATTGCCGTTTTAATGATTAAACCGGATGGTCTTTTCGGTGTCGAGAAAGTAAAAAAGGTATAATGAAAGGCCGTTACAAAGATGAAAACCTTTATTGGGTTCCGGTATTAATTGGATTGGTTATTCTGCTGCCTTTTTTGCTGAAATCAATAACTTTCAGCTATAAATATTATTTATTTGTATTCAATATTGCCGGAATTTATATCATCCTGGCCGTAGGCCTGGATTTACTCAGCGGGTTTACGGGGCTCATTTCTTTAGGCCATGCTGCTTTTTTAGCCATCGGTGCCTATACATCGGCCATTTTGGTGGATCAGGCCGGATTACCTTTCATCGGTTCTTTGATTATTTCACCCATCATTGCCGGATGTTTTGGATTTATAATTGGGTTTCCTGCATTACGAATATCCGGAATGTATTTAGGACTAACCACTATGGGATTTGGGTTTATTGTTAAACGCCTCATCATTGCCCTCAGAGAATGGACACAGGGAGCCGGCGGATTGGATGTTTCTTCTCCAGTATTATTGGGTTATACCATTCAATCAGATTGGGATAATTATTATTTAATTTTCACTTGTGCAGTGTTGGCGGTGGTGATTGGCAGGAGAATCGGAAAATCAAAAATTGGCCGCGCATTGATGGCTATCCGGGATTCAGAGCAGGCAGCAGAGGCCTCCGGAGTCAATCTGGCAAAATACAAAATGCTGGCTTTTTTCATTTCAGGATTATTTGCCGGTTTTGCAGGAGTATTATTTGCCCATACCAACCATTTTATTTCAACAGACCATTTTGATATGCTCTTATCCATTTATTTTATCATTATGGTTCTGGTGGGAGGCGCCGGTTCCATTTATGGTGCTGTATTAGGGACTTTATTCATTGTGCTGCTGGATTATCTCATTGTTCCTCAGTTAAAAGATTGGGTGCATCTGTATTTAAATACGGATGCGGGAGATATCCAGTCACTCATTTTCGGTCTCATAATGTTATTGTTTATTATATTCCAGCCCTTGGGATTATACGGTATGTGGTTGAAAATGAGAATATACTGGAAAATTTTTCCATTTAATCCACGAAAGAAATTTAAAATATCATAACAAGAGGAGAATAAACATGAAAAGAGTAACAGGGATATTGGTATTCATCGGGCTCATCCTGACCGGATGTGGTAAACAGGCCAAGGCACCCGGCGTAACGGATACCGAAATATTGATCGGAAATATACAGGATCTAAGTGGCCCCATGAAAGAATTGGGTGCCGTGTTGCCTGCAGGATCAAACGTTTATTTCCGATACATTAATGAAAAAGGTGGTGTTCACGGTCGGCAAATAAGAATGATGGTGGAAGATCATCAATATAATCCCCAAAAGGCCGTGACAGCTGCCAAAAAATTAATCGAGAAAGACCAGGTGTTTTGCCTCTATCAAGTGATCGGGACTTCCCCCTGTGAAGCCATTCGTCCGATTCTGGCGGAGACCGGAACACCGCTGATTGCTCCGGCTACTCAATCCGGGAGTATGTCTGACTTATCCCGTCCGGCAGGTGATTTAATTTTTCACACGGATACGGGTTACGATAAACAAACCAATATCTTGGTGGATTATATTCTCAAACAGGATCCGAAGGCCAAAATCGGTTTAATTTATCAGGATGATGATTACGGTCAGAATGTATTAAAAGGAGCCTCAGAAGTTGAGAAAAGGACGGGGGTGTCCATTCAGAAAGAAGCCTATCAACGAGGTGCCACCGATTTTGCTGGTCAGGTGGGAAATTTGATGAAAGGTGGTGCCACCCATGTCATTATCGCCGGGGTGGTTAAAGAACCCATTATTGTGATGAAAACAGCTGCAGCTATGGGATATACACCCCAGTTCTTCGGAACCAGTCCCACGATGGATCATCGGGTGGCCTTGGCCGCCGGTCCAGCTGGCGAAGGGTTTATCGCTGCTAATTTTGCTCAACTTTGGAATTCGGATGCTCCGGCCGCTGTACTCTACAGGGACCTGTGTAATAAATATGAAGTACCCAAACCCTATATGGGAATGTATCATTTCTATGGATTTATGACAGCCATGGTTCTGGTAGAAGGTCTTGAACGGGCAGGCAATAATCCAACTCGCAAGCGTTTAGTGAAAGGATTAGAAACATTCAATAAATGGGAGTCAGGTGCATTTCCTCCGATTACCTATACAACTAAAGATCACGCAGGAACCGAATCGGTGATTCTGGTTCAGGTGAAAAATGGTATTCAAACAGTCGTTACAGACTGGGTAGATTAAAAAATCTTCTGTTAATAAGCCCTCGGTAATCATCGAGGGCTTATTATTCCTCTGGTATATGTTAATCGTTAAACTGGAGGAGCGTGATTAGATTGAAACAAGGAAAAAATGATAGTATCGCAATACCGTCTCTATCGCAGACTAAAAAAATACGCGTGAATTACAACCGCCAAAATCCTTTTTTTTAATGGGGATCAGGATTGATGAATTCTTCACTTTTAATGGGGGCTATTCCCATGAATTTTCCCTTAAAAATTACCTACAGGAATGACACTGCGCAGGTAAATAGGCAACCGGAATGAAAATCAGGGATAATATATTACCCACCAGGCTTTGCCATTCAAGCGGGCGAATAACTATTGCCAGTTAAATATCGTTATGACTGAATTACATATTCAAAATATTCGTATGCAGTTCTCCGGAGTAGTGGCTCTGGATGATGTATCTTTTAACGTAAAAGAAGGTGAAATCTTTTCTTTAATTGGCCCCAACGGCTCAGGAAAATCGACCCTCTTTAACTGTATTAACGGATTTAATCGACCCCAGCAAGGATCCATTCAGTTCAATAAAGTGGATTTGCTGAAAAAACAACCCCATGAAGTGATGAAGGAAGGGATTTCCCGAACATTTCAAAATGTCCAGAATGTTCCGTTTATGACTGTATTAGATAATATCCTTCTGGGTGCACATTGCCGGATCAACAATTTTTCGACTCTCAAACGGTGGGTCAGCCAGAAGCAACGCCTGAAAGAAGAAGCCATGGGACTGGAAATATTGGAATTTTTGGGGATTGCCAACTACGAACAAAAATATATGACTGGTCAGCCCTATGGAATTCAAAAATTAACCGAAATTGCCCGAGCTTTGGTGGCAAAACCCAAGTTAATACTTATGGATGAACCGGCGGCGGGAATGAATGACCAGGAAACGTTTGAGATTGCCAAAATCATTTCAGAAATCAGGGAAGATCTGGGTATTACGGTGTTGGTCGTGGAACACGATATGAATCTGGTCATGAGTATTTCGGATCGTATTTGTGTTCTGGATTCAGGCAAAATACTGGCCTTGGGGCAACCGGAAGATGTTAAAAACCATCCCGATGTTATCAAGGCATTTTTAGGGGATTCTGCCGATGCTTAAACTGATTGGAGTCGAAACATATTATGGAAAAATCAAAGCACTCCATGGTGTTTCTCTTGAGGTGAAAACAGGTCAATTAGTAACTATTTTAGGTGCCAATGGAGCCGGAAAAACAACCATTCTAAAAACGATTAGTGGATTAGTTGAGCCGGAATATGGAACCATCCACTTTGAAGATAAACGAATCGATCAAAAGAAACCGGAAGAAATCGTTCAGTTGGGAATCAGTCATGTTCCGGAATGGAGACGGATTTTTCCTGAACTGACGGTAGAAGAAAATTTATTAATGGGTGGTTTTTTAATTAAGGACAAAGATTTACGGCATAACCGGATCGAGGAAGCTTTTCTCCGTTTTCCCCTTCTGGAAAAACGGAAACATCAGCGGGCAGGGAATATGAGCGGTGGAGAACAGCAAATGTTGGCTATTTCCAGGGCATTGATGCTTAAACCAAAACTACTTCTTCTCGATGAACCTTCTCTGGGACTTTCTCCTTTACTTGTCAAAAATATATTCAATACTATTCAGATGTTACACCAATCAGGAGTAACCATTTTACTGGTGGAGCAAAATGTAAACCATGCTTTGAAAATCGCCGATTATGGATATGTTCTTACATCCGGGAAAATATTTTTAAGCGGAACCTATGAAGAATTATATGAGGAAGAAAAAGTCCGAGAAATGTATCTGGGAGAAGGAAAATATGTCCGAAGAGCTAAATTGTGGAGCGGACATTGAGTACTCCGGATTTATCCGTTTATAATACTGTCCCAAAATTATTCTGGTATAATGTTGAAAATTATGGGGATGATATTACTACCTGGCGGAAGCGAAAAGGCCTTTGGGAACCTGTTACCTGGAAACAATATGGCGACTGGTCCCGGGATATTGCCAATGGACTATTAAATGCGGGAATCAAGCCGGGTGATAAAGTATCCATTCTCAGTCAAACCCGGTTTGAGTGGGTGGTTATTGATTTAGCCATTATGTCCATCGGAGCAGTCACGGCTCCGATTTATCATTCCAACACTGATGAACAAGTTCATTATATTGCAGATCACAGTGGTTCAAGATTAATTTTTGCCGAGGACCAGGAACAATTAGATAAAATTCTGAAAATATGGGGAACCCTCTCGAATGTTACCCGGGTGGTCGTATTTGATAAATATCACCCAAACGATCTTTCAGATGTAACATCATTGGCTTCTTTCAGTAAGGAAGGAGTTCAATATGGGGAAAATAACCCGAATGAATTAGTTGAAAAAATCAATCAGGGAAAACGGGAAGATTTAGTTAGTTTTATTTATACCTCGGGAACCACCGGTCATCCGAAGGCCGGGATGATTACCAATGGAAATGTTTTGGCTGTTATTAAACATTTAAAACCCATGTATCACATGACCCGGGATGATATGTCTATTGCCTATTTGCCTTTAGCCCACATTGCCGAGAGAGACCTAGGTCATTTTATGAAATTATATATTGGGAATGTAACAGTTTTTGCCGAGAGCCTAGAAGATATGCCGGCTAATTTACGTCAAACTGGACCCACGGTTATGTTTGGGACTCCCAGGGTATTTGAGAAATTCTATGCTCGCATTTCAACCGGGATCAAAGATGCTTCATGGATTCAGAAAACTATTTATCAATGGGCCATAAAAATAGGTCAGCAATTTTCAGAAAAAATAGATACTGATCAGTCAGTATCACCATTTTTATGGATAAAACATAAATTGGCTCATTTTTTCATTTTCAGGAAAATACATAAAATCTTTGGAGGGAAAATTCGTTTCATGATATCGGGGGCTGCACCCATCTCTCCCAATATTATCCGGTATTTCCATTGGGTAGGATTGGATATATATGAAGTTTATGGAATGACAGAAACTACTGGCGTTATATCTGCAAACCAAATGGGACAGGTTAAAATCGGATCTGTTGGGAAAATATTCCCTGACACAGAAGTCAAAATTGCAGAGGATGGTGAAATTTGCTGCCGGTGTCCCCAGAATATTCGGGGTTATTACCACAATGAAAAAGCCACAGCTGAATTATTGATTAAAGATGAAGAAGGGATTGAATGGCTCCACACAGGGGATGTGGGTCATATAGATCAAGATGGATATTTATTTATTACCGATAGAAAAAAAGATTTAATCATTACAGCTGGCGGTAAAAATGTAGCCCCGCAAAATATTGAAAATTTGCTCAAGACAAGTCCTTATGTCAGTCAAGCCATGGTGTACGGGGATAAAAAGGCTTATTTAACTTCATTGATTACCTTGGATGAAGATGAGATAGCAAAATTTGCCAGAGACAGAAAAATTTTATACCAGGATCTGGGAGATTTAACAAAGAAAAAAGAAGTCATTGATCTGATTCATCATGAAATTTCTATATTGAACAGGGAATTAGCCAGTTATGAGTCCATTAAGAAATTTCATATTTTGGAAGAAGATTTTGATCAGGATAAAGATGAACTGACCCCCACTATGAAAGTCAGAAGGAAAGTCGTTACCGCTCGGTATAAAGACATATTGGAAGGGTTATATAAGTCGTAAATTGATCCTATGAAGAAAATAATTTTCTTAATAACAGTATTTATTTTTATGGGTTGTGAAAAAGATGAAAAGAATACTTATTCCAAGAATATAATCGGCCATTGGGATGGCTTTAAGAGAAACTATTCTTATTCCATTCAGTCGAATCAGTCCCAGTTAATGGTGAACCCGTACGAGAGAGGGATAGGTGTTGTTGAAGTCAGTGGAGCTGAAACAGCATCATTGACCTATATGTACATTTATAGTGCCAATGGTGTTCTGCAGATTTCAATGGCTAAAAATGTTTTTGACATTCCCTCGGAAGAATCAAATTATATTCTGAATATTTATGATTATGGTTATTTTGGTTCATTCAGCCAGTTAACGGTAACCTCCAGTGATTACTCAACCCTCTATGAAGGAGAATTAGAGTATACTGTGAACTCCATCATAAACGGAAATGGAGAAGTTACAATTCAGTCCGGAGCCTTGTACCATAGCTCAACGAATGACAGCGTTATGATTACAGGAACCCTGGCCCCGATTCAGGTGGCTGTAAATGCAGGAACAGTATACGAAATCGGGAATGTGGATTGGGATTTTACCAATTATTTGACCAATCTTTTCATTGATGGCAATAAAACATTTAAGAAAACCATTAGAACCCTTGACGGGGAAGTTTTAATCGACTCTGGAACCTGGGATGCCACCGAGAAGGAGTTGACATTTTATTATGCAAATCGAACACAACAATTCACATTTAATGTGACCAATTCAAATCTTGATTTAATATATATCAATGATCTTTGTATCCAGGCTCCGGATGATTGTCTTCCTCAATATGAGTGGATGTACGGAATGGTAGGCGGTTCGTTGGAAAATGTTGTTTTAAAGGAAACAACATTCTTCAATAAATCATCAAATTAATTACTCCCGAATATTCTCATCAGTCCATCGGGCAGAATTCTTAACAGGGGAATCATCATTTTCATTTGCCAGGGGAATATAAAGGTTTTCTTCCCATGATGGATGGCATTGGCTATTTTTTCAACGGCTGTTTCTACCGGTAAAAGAAAGGGCCTACTTTTCAAATCTTTTGTCATGGGTGTTTCAATAAACCCGGGGCAAATAGTAGTGACTTGAATATGGTATTTTGCCAGGGTAAGGCGCCAGCTATCGGCCATCAGCCTAATATTTACTTTTGAACCAGAATAACCGCCATGGTAGGGTGTCCGGATGAACGATGCGATTGAACTGATATTCACTAGAACACCTTTTTGTAGCTTTTTCATGGTAGGAATAAAAGGAATGAGTGTATTGGTAACTCCCAACACGTTTGTTTTAATAATATTGTTTATGGCAGTAGAATTACCACTCATGAGATCGTCATGGCCACCGATGCCGGCGTTGGCAATAACCATATCGATTCCATCAGCTGCTTTTATAAAATCTTCCGCTACACGTTTGGATGCTTCTTGGTCCGTGACGTCTAAGGAATAAACTAACGCATTTCCGCCTAGTTCATGGCAGGTTTTAGCCACCTGGTCCAGACGGTCTTTTCTTCTACCTGTCACCCCAATCGTCGCTCCACTTTTTGAATAATGGTAGGCCAGATATTCTCCGATACCACTGCTGGCTCCAGAAATAAAAATGCGCTTATTCATAAATACTTTTCTCCGTATTTGTAATCAAATAAAGGTATGCAGAAAGCATACCCCGTCCTGATATGTTTATTATCTAAATAATAAATATCCAAATTCAAATTCTGATAAAGATTTTTTTCCTGTATAACCAGTACAGAATGAACCACCACATTAAAACATGAGTCAGTGCAAATAAAAGGGATCCGTTCATATTTCCTGCCAGGGGTTGAAAAATGGTTTTATATAAATAGGAATAACCGGATACCGTTTTGTCATTCAGTGAAAATTTTATTTTTAAAATAGTTTTTGCCCATAACCCGGATCCGACGAATACAAAAATAGAATTGGTTCCATAGATGATAAAGGGCTGAAAAACCTTTTTATATCCTTTAATATCGATTAGCCAAATCAGAGCTGTCAGAACCAGAGTGGCAATACCGGCAGTGAATAAAACATATGAACTAGTCCATAATGCTTTATTGAGGGGCATAAATAAGGACCAGATTAATCCGAGAACAATCTGGATGAATCCGGCAATAGACATTTTTTTCAAGTTATCCTGCTGGTATTCTCCTGCCGTCTGGATCATCACACCCACCATATACCCCAACAGAACTGTAACGATAGACGAAATGGTACTGAATAATCCTTCCGGATCAAATCGAATGCCCGTTCCTCTCCACAAATGGTTTGGGCCGAGTAGAAATATATCTATCTTTCGAATAAGATTTGTTTCCAGGGAATAAGGATCTGAACCTCCAAATCCCCACATCATCAGCCAATAGAAAATCAATATTGAAGGTATGATTTTCCAGAGAGTCTTAAATGAAAACCGGATGACCAACACAGCACTGATTCCATAAGCCAATGCGATTCTCTGAAGAACACCCATAATACGAATATTCCCCCAATTCCAATCCTGGCGAATAAATGGGAATGAGTTTAGAAGAAACCCAAACATAAAAATGGTGACGGTTCTCCAGAATATTTTGGAATAAATGTCCCGGCTCGGTTTAAAATCAAATCTAGAAAATGAAAACCTCATGGAGACACCCACAATAAATAAAAAGAACGGAAATACCAAATCGGTCAGGGTACACCCATGCCATTTGGCGTGTTCAAACGGTGGATAAATATAGGCCCATGATCCGGGGTTGTTCACCAATATCATTAGCGCAATGGTCATTCCTCTGAATACGTCCAGAGCAAAAAATCTTTTTACCTGGTTCATGAGTCCAATTGTGTAATCAGTTTTTTCCAAATCCACCAAAATCCGGAGCCTGAAACTGTAAAAAGAATGAGCGCATTTCCTGTACTTCCAAACATCCAATTCCCAATGGCAAAATTTAAGCCATAAATCATGGCTAAACCGGCTATCCAGTTTAAAAAGAACCCTTTGGTTACTGGCTGCAAGGTTGTTTCTTGGCCAAACTGACCCCAATAACCTCCGGGTTGAACCCGTTTATAAAAATTAACCAATGTAGAATCCTTCTCCGGCTTGGTTAAAAAGGTGACAGTGAGCCAAACAATCACAGCAATGGGGACAATGATCATCAATTTATGATGAACTTGGAGTGGGAGACCGAACAGAACAGGTGTTTCATTAAACAAGGCATATGACCTTCCATCAGCGATAGTTTGTTGCCATGCGATGATTTCCAGAACAATAGTGATAATAATAGAAGTCAACAGAGCAGAAATTTCTGTCCAGGCATTAATTCTCCACCAGAACCAGCGAAGGATCAACACAGCACCAATACCGGCCCCCATGGCAAATATGAATTCCCATGCCTTACTGATACTCTGCATATTAATGGCGACAAAAGCTGAGCATATCATTAATAAAACAGTAATAATTCTCCCAACGAGTACATAGTGGCCTTGATTGGCATCTCTTTTTATAAATCGTTTATAAACGTCGTTAACCAGATAAGAAGCCCCCCAGTTCAGGTGTGTATCAATGGTCGACATAAAAGCTGCCAAAAACGAGACAACCAACAGACCTTTTAACCCTGGTCCGAGAAATTGATTCATAATGAGAGGATACCCTGCCTTTGATCCCAATTCAGAGTAAGCATCCGGGATTACAGGGAACACAACAATAGAAACCAGTGCCACAGCTACCCAGGGCCAGACCCGTAATGAATAATGGGCAATATTAAACCACAGGGTGGCAGCCAGGGCATGCTTCTCATTCTTCGCTGAAGACATCCGTTGTATAATATATCCTCCTCCATCGGTTCCATGGTGTGACCACCACATCACTGTAATGAATATGAGAAATTTTGAAAATGGGGATTCCCAGAAAGTTTGAGTAGTGATTTCTGCCGCAGGAATTGGTGGAATAAATTTCAAAGTGGTTTCATGGACCACACCGGAGGAAGTAAGGGCTGATAATTTTTCCAATAGAACACTCATTCCACCCACAGCATCTACGGCAATAATTGCTAGAATGATGGATCCTGCCATGGCAATAATAAACTGAACTAAATCGGTCACGACCACCCCCCAAAATCCGGACAAAATGGAATAAACCAGGGCAATAAACACACAAATCCAAACCGCAGTCCAACGATCAATATTCAGCGTGACGGCCATCACTGAAGCCATGGCATTGATTACCCATCCCATAACGATAAAATTATAAAGAATTGCAAAATAACCTGCTTTAAAGGCCCGGAGTAAAGCAGCCGGTTTCCCGCTGTAACGAATTTCCAGAAGTTCATTATCAGTAATGACTTCTGCCCGACGCCAAAGTCTGGAAAAAAGCAACGCACCCAATAAGCCGGAAAACAAAAGGTTCCACCAAAACCAGTTTTGCCAGATTCCTGGACCCCGGACAAATTCGGTGATGGCGAGAGGAGTATCTGCCGCGAAAGTAGTTGCCACCATGGATGTTCCCACAATCCACCATGGGAGTGTCCTTCCAGAAAGAAAATATTCTTCTGTACTTTGCCCGGCCCGTTTGGAAAAATAAATACCAACGCCTATTGAAAATAAAATGTATGCGACAATAATGATCCAGTCGATAGTTGCTAGTGCCATATCAGTAAAGTTTCTTTAGGTTTGAGTTTCTGAAATAATGGGAAAGAATATCTTCCGCCGAATTACCGTCCATTGCCATCCCTAAAGCGCCTATTTGACAAAGTCCCACTCCGTGTCCCCAACCGGCGCCCTTGAACTCGATATGATGCTCGTCCATATTGATCATAAAACATGAACTATATAAAAAGGATGGATGCAACATTTTTCGAATATCATATTCATTCTTAATTTGAATTGTTTTGAAATTACCTTCCCCTGTTTGGTAGTCTAAATATAAGTGATTTATTCTTCCCGACTTACCCCGTTTTATTGAATCGATTTTGTGGACTTGAACAACCGTCTCGTTGATTGCTTTGGAAAAAAACCGGCAAAATTCTCTTTGGGAAAACCGGACTTTCCAACGAAAGTATTTCCCTTCCTTATCCACATTTCCCAGATAGGTATGTAAATGGTTTTCACCTACATATGCCGGACTGCAATAAGCAACAGGTTCATCTGTAAACCAGTGACTCCAATCTATCTCACCTCCGGTATCCGGGCCATCATAAACACTGGTTAGATAAGGAGTGGGCTCCATCGGCCAGACCTCTTCGGCACTTTCGGTAATACCCCCACAGGATTTAGAATATCGGGCATCACAAATTTGATCATCATATAATAAAAACAGACCTTTGGATCTGGCGGCAGCTTCCAGTGAAGTTTCTGTCATTTGCCCTATTCCCTGGTAACGCTGACAGCAATCGTCGTTGCAAGCATGAAGATTCATATCGGCATGTTTCTTTTCTGCCGCTGCCATAATCCAGGACCGGGCTGTGATGGTTTGTGCTTCCAACAATGCCGGAGGGCATTGACCGCTCATTTCAGATACAGCAACACAAGCCAGGTATTGCTCCAATGGCACTTCATTTACTACCAGTAAATAATCCTCAAAAGTGGTGATTCTAATATCACCTGACAATACCACATCAATGGTTTTTTCCCAGTGGAATCCTCTGCCGGCCGGGACATCATGTAGGGTCAGGTGCTCAGAGTCTGATGTGCGACCTATTTTTTTAATAACCACATCACAATCCGTTAGTGAAACAGTTATTTGATTCGATTTCCTTGATGGACTTATCAATTTTTTATTTGATTCTAATTGATAATGAGAAGGGTCAGAAATTGAAAAGGAAACGGATTCTCTTTTATCAACCGGAAGAATCATTCCAATTCGCAATGTGGGTTCAGTCCGAGGTAAATGATTTATCATTTGCTTATTCCAAAGAATGGAAAGATGGCCATAAACCTTCGCAGAAACTGAATAATACGATTCGTTTTTTGAATCATCATTTTTTTAATTAAGTAACTGATGAAATGCAGCATCAATTCCGGCCCCCAAAGCAGGTGCATCCCGAAGGGTTGAAACATGTATCAGGTCAGGATTCAATTCTCCATTTTTCAAATAAACCGATTTTACTTTTGAATTGAGGTTGAAAGAGTCTTTGACCTTGCGGGCAATGTGAGCTATCAAAGGTTCCCAAAATAATCCCATTCCCTTTGAATTATTGAGAAGAATCCCCAATCGTTGGCCGATAATGATTCGCTCAATAACGGCTCCCAGAAATGGATGATTAGAGGAAGGGCATTCTCGGGCGGTGTTTACCAATCCGAATCGACCGGTCCAACCTGAAAAAATAGTTTCAATTCGCTCAAATATTAATTCGGCCAGGTTGGTACTCACATCCTGAAATGTATAAATAGCACATTTTTCACCTTGATTAGCCCGGTCAAGAATGACAGTTGGATAGACTGAATCCCGGTTCAGTCTTTCCATAGGGATACCCGAATGTTGGCTATAGATAGATTGAATTCCTCCTGCTGAAGCGAACTTTTCTAAGGGAATTTCATGCGTGTTGATCATTTCCCATGATTTTAACAGCCAGGATTTTGTTTGATCGAGAGGCACCAGTTTTCCCTGCAATTTCAATGCATCTGCTGTTCCAGTCCCTCCCCCCAGGTAATAACCGTTTTCGCAATGGCGGAATAATCCATTTCTTGCATATTCTTCTCCCATTCCACAATAATCTGCGTCGCTGCCCAACCGATAAATAGACCTTGATAATTGGATACCTTTCTTGGAAAGACTTTTTTCCAGTTTATCAGAAAAATGAGGCATTCTGGGTCCGTTTGCCATGGCAAGAATCCCCCGACGGTCCAATGTTTTTAACCCGGGCATTCCAATACCAAGAGTAATGGGCTTATTCTGATAAAGGTCTGATATGGTTTTTACAAAGGTTTCAATGATCGCTTCTTCCTGACCCAATTCTTCAGACGTCAGGTGAATCGTCGAATTCATTTCTTTGAGTTGGATTTGAATATTAACCGGAGAAAAATCATTGATAAATAGAGAAGATTCGGAATATTTATTTTGAGAATGGGATTCTCCCAAACAAAACCCATTTCTGGATTGGAGAATTTCCCAGGCGCTGATTTTTGTCGCACCACCATCAATACCTATAATCATTGAGTCAATATGTGTCATGAATTTTTATTTAATGCCTGACGTCTGCGAATGGCATTTAAACGCATGTGATCTTTTGCTTCATCATTTCGGTCGATGGTTATTTCATCAATGCTGTGATCGGTGCCTCCCGGATGGCGAATTACATCGTAAATGGCATTATAAATTCTACCTATGCGATACCGCTCACTGATCCGAAGGACCATTTCATAATCTTCTGCGTAATTTCGTGTAAATGCATCATCATTCATTCCAAAATAACCAATATCTTTGATGACCTGGATAGCGATGGAA
>CAYXMX010000029.1:0-24047 GCA_964466265.1 uncultured bacterium
GTGCCTTCACAATCCGTATTATAGAACTTCGTACCGGGGTATGGATATATTGAGAAAGCATCTCCGGACAGAATACCAATACGAGTATCTGCATTTGCTGGATCCCCAGCACCGTCAGTAAGGTATGTTACTACTACAGCAATGTATTCACCACTTTCAAAAGTGGCTCCACCGTCATCAGTAAAATCAACCCAAAAAAGACCGGATGAACTGTCACCCGGATTAGTAATTAAAAAATCCACATTACTGGTAGGTAATACTTTTGTACCCATAAGTGGTTGACCATTGGCCGGTTCCGGATCGTTATTACATGTGCCACCATTTGCAAAGCCATTCCATTCTAATCCTGCGGCAAAACTTGTGTCCGGATAATGGATTGTGTCATTATCTGTTGGATGGGCATAGCCAATCCAACCGGTACCATCAATAATTGAACTTGGATAGGTCGTTCCATCAGATAAATAAGGATAGCCTCCTGTGCCTGGGCGCCATACTTCGACTTTAAGTGAGGGTGTCGTACTATCAGAGTTCCATACATAAATATCCACACCAACCCCATACAGTATTAGATCGGCGGGTGCCTGGTACACCTCCATCATTACATCCCCGGGGAAAAAACCAAAGTTTACCGTACCATCAATTCCCAAACCTGTTGTATCTGCTGTATCCCGAGAGTTGTTCCTGAAAATTCGGCGAACAGGATCTTTCAAAGGAATTACTTCATTATCTGCACTATATGCAATCATACCAGACTGGCCAGAAATATGGCCCATTTTGTCGTAATCGAAATTGCTCTGAAAATGTGTTTGTTTTTTTACCGGTTCAAGAGAAAAACCATCGTTAAACTTAGTTTGTATTGACCGATCTTGTTCTTTCCTCTTATCTGTTTGAGCAAACAGAACAGTAAATAATATAATTCCAGTAATAATTCTAATAAGCAACAACAAGAATTCTCCGTTTTGGAGAAATTACGACGTAAAACGTAAAAAAAAACGTAATAAATGGCTTGAATTATACCACGGCTGCTGCTCTAATTGTCTATGGGTATTCCCGTCAGCTCAAACTCATTGGCGTCTTCGATCTTTACTCTGCAAAAGGTACCTTTTTCAGCCGCACCTTTAATATGGACCACCTGGTCTACTTCCGGTGAATCAAATTCTGTTCGGCCAATGGAAGCTGTCTCCCCCACTTCATCCACTAAAACATCAAGAGTTTGACCCATAAAAGTTTGATTCTTTTCTGCTGAAATTTCAGCCTGCAAATCCAGTATGATTGCTTTTCGTTCATCTTTCACTTCCGCAGGAACATTATCGTCCAGATCTGCTGCAGGAGTGTCTTCTTCCTCCGAATATGTAAATACACCCAAGCGATCAAATCGGATCTCTTTTACAAAATCGTACAATTCATTGAATTCTGTTTCTGTCTCACTGGGATATCCAACGATTAATGTTGTCCGTAAGGCAATTCCCGGATTGGCATTCCTTAAACGTTGAATTCGTTCACGGATTTTATCTTTCTCCAATCCACGTCGCATGGATGTTAATACATTATCAGACGCATGCTGGATGGGAATATCCAGGTAATTACACACACGGTCCGTCGCTGCCATAGCATCAATAATGCGCTGGGATAAATGAGCCGGATGAGCATAATGTATTCGCATCCATTTTACTGATTCCGGTAATGATTTATCTAAGGCATAAATCAAATCACTTAAATATACTTTTTTATCCAAATCCCAACCATAAGAAGTCGTATCCTGGGCAATGATCAATAATTCCTTAACACCTTGGTCAGCCAGACTTTTCGCTTCATCCACAATCACCGGAATGGGACGACTTTTTTGTAAACCCCGCATTAATGGTATACTGCAGAATGAACAGCCATTGTCACACCCTTCTGCAATTTTGAGATATGCATAATGATTAGGCGTCATTAACGAACGGAAAAATAGCGGATCATTTTTGGAAAATTCTTTCCCAGTTATGAATTGAACAATCTCCCGATGATTATTCGATCCGAAAATACGGTCAATTTCCGGAATCTCTTTCGCCAGCTCATCCGGATAACGTTCAGATAAACAACCCATAACGACCAATTGTTCAATATGACCGGATTTTTTGAGTTCCGCTGCCTGGAGAATCGTTTCAACGGATTCTTCCCGGGCCATATCCAAAAATCCGCATGTGTTCACGACAATGGTATCAGCTGCTTCGGGTGTGTCTGTGATCTTGATTTGGTTTTTTATTAATCCACCCAGTAAAATCTCTGAATCCACCAGCGCTTTGGCACAGCCAAGGCTGATTATATTTATTTTATGCTTCATTTTTTTCAATTTTTGTATATCAATGTCTTTGATCGTTTGCTGTAATGTTTTTATTATTTATAACTTGAATTAATTATTTAAAACGTTAATAATGTAAAGAATATTACGTTTTAGGTTTTTTCTATTTTCTAACAAATTTTATCTCTATGTCTCTCCTGCCAACAGATTGAACCATTACGCACCAAGAAGTGAATTTACATATTCTTCAGGATTGAATTCCTCCAGATCATTCAATTCTTCTCCTACTCCAACAAACCTGACGGAAATATTCAATTCTTTTTTCAGTGAAAAAACGATTCCTCCCCGTGCTGTACCATCCATTTTGGTCAGGACGGCTCCATCTAAATCCACACTCCGGGCAAATTCCCGTGCCTGATGAAGTGAATTTTGTCCCAGCCCAGCGTCAATTGTCATGATGGATCGTAAATGGTAGTCCGGAAACCGGTCGCGAACAACTCTCGCCATTTTCCCCAACTCATTCATTAAATTTTTATAAGTATGAAGACGACCGGCCGTATCCACAATTACCAGGTCACAATGATCTGATAATCCTGATTTTAATCCATCGAACAGAACGGATGAGGGGTCTTGTGATTGTTCATTACAAATCAAACGAATTTGAAGACGTTGACTCCATTGTTGTAATTGTTCTACTGCTGCTACCCGATAAGTATCTGCAGCCACCAATAATACTTTTTTACCTTTGTCTTTATAATAATGGGCCAACTTCGCTGCACTGGTTGTTTTACCGGTTCCGTTCACTCCAACCACTAATAATGCAGTGGGAGTTGGTAAAGTAAAGGTTGATTCCTCCCGGAGAACGTCCACCATGTGAGATGATACTTCATTCAGGAATTGTTCTTTCTGATGTTTTGAAACAATCTCCATAATATCATCAACCATCCTCAATCCTAAATCTGCAGATAAGAGCGTCTCTTCCAATCGATCCAAAGATTCCGCTGATACCTTTTCCCGGATTAGTTGAGCAAAGGCTCCGGATATACGATCACGGGAGCGCCGAAGAGCTTTGAATAATTTACCTAAAACTGTCACGGTTTACTGTTCTGCAGAATGTCTGGCAAAGGTCCGGAGATATTTAATATAGCTGACCGTCAACAAAATGGTGGCCGTATAAAGAAGCATGTTCGGCAGCCAATCGATTTGTTTAATTGGAAAAACGTGAAGAACCACCGCCAGGGTCGTAATACCAGCTGCCCATTTTCCATACCAGTTAGATGACAAAATAAAATGACTGGTATTTAAATAATAGATTGCAGGTAATGCAATGGCCACATATCGACCCAGGAAAAACCAATAAAACCAGGCAGGAAACAGTCCTTCCATTACTAGATAGGAAGTCACAGCCAGAATCACAATAAAATCGGCAATGGGGTCAATCCATTTTCCGAAATGGGTGACTTCCCTAGCTAACCGGGCAAAATACCCATCAAGAGCATCGGATAATACAGCGGCAATAATCAGAATAAAGGCCATACTCCAATCCTCATTCCTCAATGAATAAATAATTGGAATTGCAAGGAATGCCCGCAATAAACTGACCATATTTGCCAGGGTTATAATGCGTGTTGGATCGGAGAATTTTACCTTAAGTTTTTCCATGATGATACTGAGTTAAAGGTGTAGAAAAATGTTGATGTTGATCGATATCCAATATTTGATCACAAAAGGAATGGATAAATTGATTATCATGGGAAATAATAATCAAATGTTTATTCTTTAAATACAATTGCAAATAATGGAAAAGTTTAATCACTTGTCTTCTGCCCAGACCAAAAGTAGGTTCATCTAATACCAACAGATCATATTCGCAATTTAATAACCAGATGGTTAAAATAAATCTCAGAGTAGACCAAGAAAGATCCAGCGCAGTTTTATCTTTAACCTGACTCCATTCAATATGACACCTCTTTAAATGGTTAATGCTATAGTTTACTTTCAAATGATTCAACTTCCCGCTACAGATTAATTTGTCGATAAAATGATTCAGTGAGTCTGGACCAATCATTTTTTCTGGAAACTGCTCCAGGTATGCAACGGATAACGGTTGATCCTCAAATAAAATGCTAATTTCACCATAGGAAGGTTTTTCAATACCAAGAATCAGTTTAGCCAGAGTAGATTTCCCTGATCCATTTGATCCTAAAATGCCTAAGGCACTAAAATCACTTATTTGAAAACTATATGAATCGAAAACCTGTAACTCATTTCCATAAGAAAATGACAATTGTTTGGCCCGGAAGTTCAGATTTTTACCATTGACTA
The DNA here is from genome assembly GCA_964466265.1 of uncultured bacterium. Classification (GTDB taxonomy): domain Bacteria; phylum Fidelibacterota; class Marinisomatia; order Marinisomatales; family TCS55; genus JADFRD01. The sequence continues at coordinate 4,610 of CAYXMX010000029.1, forward strand.
TACGTCGAATTTCCGGCAATGGTTTCACTATACCATCCCACTTTTTCAAAGAAGATAAAGTCAATTCCCAGGAGGTATCCCCTTTTTTCAAATCAGTGATATCGCTGGTCATCCAAACCACAATACATTGGGTTAACTCAATTTTCTCTCGAATAAGTGTCAGCATTTTTTCCTTTGACTTTTCATTTAAAAAAGACAATCCATCGTCGATTAAAACACAACCGGATTGAACACTAAATGCTGTTGTGAGATTCAGACTCTCCTTTTCACCTCCGCTTAAAGTTTCCGGGTGACGCCGATCAGAAGATGAGAATATTAACTCTCTTTTTAACTTGGATATTTGTTGGAGAATTTCTGGAGTATTTCTGCTTTGGCATTCCAATGAAAATGCCAATTCTCCAAAGACTGATGAACTAACAATTTGTGTATCCGGGTTTTGAAACACCTTCTGAATGCTATGTGGACTTGAAATTAGAGTCGCCTTAAAGTTAACACTTGATGAAAAATAACCCAGAAGTTGATTAATGAGCGCTGATTTCCCGGTACTGCTTTCTCCGTAAATCACATGGAGCCCGGTATTAAAAGAGAATATTTCATTAAAATTGAATTGAGAAAACTCCAACCTGAATTTGAGTGGATCAATCACGGATAATTCCCCTTACGACACGAGTGGCTGATCCTAAATTATTATGGATCACATTAGTGGCTGCATAACTACAGTTTAAAAAATAATCCCGATCTGACAAAAGATTATCCAGAATAGAATATATTTCTTCCCCGGAATGAATTTCAAACCCGCCTTCTGACTTAATTAATTCGCCAGCTGCATGAAATTTTTCATTTTTCGGTCCAAATATAACGGGCAGTCTGGCAATGGCAGGTTCCATAGTATTATGAATTCCGGTTGAAAAACCACCGCCGATATATGCCACTTGCCCATACCAGTATAGACGAGAAAGAATTCCCACAACATCAACTAATACAACCTTTGCTTTGGGTAAATTGATTGTTTTTTTTCTCAATCGTGCAGTCGACAAACCCTGTTCTTTATAATATGTTTCCGCTCGACTTATATATTTTTCATCAGGATCATGAGGAACCCATACCAGTGAGACATCCTCAAACTTTTGCAGTATTTTTACAAAAGCGTCCATTACCAAACGTTCATCCTCCAAATGAATACTTCCTGCAATAATTCGTTTCTCTCTATCGAGAACCGATCGTGTTCTGGCAATCGTAAACTGATCCGCTTTTTCCTTGACCTGATCATAACGTGGATTTCCCAGTACTCTGAGTATGGGACGATTATCACCCCTGACCAGCTTTTGGACCTGAAGATAGTCAACATTATCCACTGTATAAATTGCCTGGAAGCAACTATATACACTTTGATAAAATTTTCTAAATACCGGATACAATTTCTTTGATTTTTTTACAAATCGAGCTGCAAAAAGTGTTGTATGAATTTTTCTTTTTTTTGCTGTCCATATCAGATTAGGCCAAATATCATAAGCGGCGAAAATAAGTTTCTTGGGATGGGCTAGCTTCAATGCCTTTCGGATGGACCAGAAGAAATCAAATGGAAGGTAGATTTTGCAGTCAATTTGGTTATCGTGAACATGATTATAACCAGATGGAGAAAAAAAGCTCACTACAATTCTTGAATGGGGTTCTACTTCTTTTAATCCAGAGATGACTGGACGAATCTGTTCATATTCTCCAAATGATGCTGCATGAAACCAATAAATTAAATCATGAGATTTGAGAGTCCGATTAAATTTTTTCAATGTATCCATTGTTTTTAATCTTTGAAGAAATCCTTCTTTCACTTTTTTATTAAACACAGATCCAATGAGTACTAAAATCATTAATATAGGAAATAAAATTAAATTATAAATTATTTGGAAAAGAAGAGTCATCGTTTCTCCATCAGTCCTATTATTTTTTCAGTTACAAGTTTTGGAGTAATTAAATCCATGCAATATTGTTTTTTTCTGAAACAGGTTTGTTTTCCATTTTGAGAACAGGGTCTGCACCAGAGATTATTATTTTCAAGAGTAACAGATTTCTGTAAATAAGTCCCGCCACCTGTTTCCCTGGAAGTCGGTCCCATAATCATCACAGATGGAGTTCCTAAAGCTTCTGCAGCGTGGATCAGTCCGGTGTCACTTCCAACTGCCATGCGTGCATTCCGAATGATTCCCAATGATAATCGCAACACCGTTTGACCTTTTAAGTTAACGATTCGAGGGTTGTTAAAAAATATTTGATCACAAATATTATCGGATAATCCTCCCAATATAACTACGGATAGGTCGGTCGATTTAAGAACATTTTCCATAACCGATCGGTAGTTATTCGACGACCACAATTTAGTATTCCAGGCAGCACCCGGAATCAAAACTAAATATGGTTTTTCTAGTCCCATTTTTTTCAATAATTCCCAAGTATGTAATTCTTCATTCACAGATAGCTTCAAAAGTGTATTAGGAATAGAATAATTTTCATCCATAATTGGATTCAGACATTTATGGTATAATTTTCTTTGATTAAAATCAGTCTCAAAATCGTTTATATGAAACTGAATTAATTTGAACCGCTTCCATCTTGGTTTTTTATATACAAGTGTTCGGGGCTTTTTTAGACGTCCTCGGATGATTTTTGAACGGAGGGAATCATGTAAATCCACCACAAGGTTATACTCATCATTCGCCCTATCCCCCAATGCTTTCAAACCGGAGACTGGTAGTGATTTATTTATGTTAACAATTCGGTCAACATGGGAATGATTTTCTAGTAATGGGGAAAAAGAGCTAAGTGTCATAAAATCAATTCGAGCATCAGGAAATATCTTCCTTATAGTGGCTAAAGGTGAAGTTGCCAACACAATATCACCAATGGAACTGAATCGCAGGACCAGGATGGCCCGAGGATCTTTCATTTTTTAATTTGAACGCTGTATGTTATAAGCGACCAGATCGATTAGAGAATCCTTATAAATAGATTCAGGATATTGGCTGATAGATTCAATGGCCATAGAGCTAAAATCATCAATTTTCTTTTGTGCGTAATGGAAACCACCGGTTTCATCAATAATATTTTTAAGTTCATTCACATCCTCCGGCGATTTATGTTTATTCCGAAGAATCCGCTTAATTCTTCTTTCTTCTTGTTTGCTCACATGGCTATAACTGTGAATTAATGGAAGCGTAATCATATTTTTTTTAATATCTAATCCTACATTTTTGCCAATTTCTGACTCATTTCCTAAAAGGTCAAATAAGTCATCTTTAATTTGAAAAGCCATCCCCAGGCATCTGCCAAAAGAAGATAAATTTTTTCTGTCTTGGCTATTATCCGAGGCTGTTATGGCACCAATTTCGCAGCTGGTAGAAATCAACGACGCAGTTTTCTGATAAATCATATCATAGTAAATATCTTCTGTCATTGTTTTTGAAATGCTTTTTTCTATTTGCAAGATTTCACCGGCGCTCAATTTTTCTGCAGTCAGAGAAAGAAGTTCCAGTACTTCAAAATTCTTTAATCGGATAAGATTAATGAGAACTTTGCTTAAAAGAAAATCACCCATCAGAATGGATACTTTATTTTTCCAAATGCGATTAATTGCCAGAAATCCTCGTCTCTTATCAGCTCCATCTACTACATCATCATGAATTAAAGTTGCAACGTGGAGGAGTTCTATCATGGCAGCTGCTTGATAGCTTTGAAGTGTAGGTTTCCCCGCTAATCGGGCTGATAAAATAGTCAAGATTGGACGAATATGTTTTCCCCGATGACGCATCAGATATTTTCCAATGGTATTGACCAACCGAACCTCTGATTTCAGGGCTTCCTTGAATTCATTTTCAAAAATTTTCAAATCTTCAAAAATCGGAGCCGTGATCTCTTTGATTGTTTTTATTTCTTCCTGCATAATAGAATTACTTTCGAATTCGACTTTTATTCACCACCCAACTTACTCCAATACTTAATTCATATAAAAGAACAAGCGGAACAGCCATCACAACCAAACTGACAGGATCAGGAGGTGTAATAAATGCTGACAGAACCATAATAACAATAAAAGAATGTCGTCTATAATGACGCATAAATGGTGGTGTTAAAAAACCGATGGATGAAAGTATAAATACAAACACTGGTAATTCAAATATGATACCGCTTCCAATCATTAACCATATAATAAAACTAAAATAATAATTGATTGAATAATTATTCTGAATGTCAGTGGAACCCAGAGAAGAGAAGAATTGTAAAGAAAAGGGAATAATGATTTCATATGCAAAAATGATTCCGATAATAAAAGATAAATAGCTAAAGAATATCAACGGCCCGATAAACTTTTTTTCATTGTAATGAAGACCCGGCGAAATGAATTTTGCAAAATGATAAGTGATCACTGGCAAAGCAATAATAAATCCACTGACAATAGCCATTCCCCATTTAATCATGAACATTCCCTGGATTGTTAACACCTGTAAATTCATGGGAGCAGAAATTTGTTCCGTAGGTACGATTAAAAGTGCCAGAATATCATCAATAAAGAGGTAGGCGATCATTCCACCCACGATTATGGCTCCAATGATCTTAATCAATCGCCATCGTAATTCTTCCAGATGATCTAGAAAAGGCATTTCTGTTTTTTTATTCATGGTTCAATAATACTGCAGACAATTCATAAGGTGAAGATTTTATTGAATCAATTGAATCAGTTTGCTTCGATAATGTTTCCAATTTTTCAGATGTCCAAAATTCGTCTAATAATCTTTCTTGAATTAATTCCAAAACTCGTTTTCGGTGTCTGATCAATCGTTTGGTTTCAAATACTCCGTTTTCTTTTATTTTGGTTAAATATTGTTCAATGCCATCAAAAAGCTCCGATAACCCTTCGCTCTGGCTGGCAACTGTTTTGTAGACGGGGGATTCTGATTTATCGTTGCGATTGGCAGTGTGTAAAATATTCTGGAGCAATTGAGTTAACCGATCGGCTCCTTCCCGGTCAGATTTATTAATGATAAAAACGTCAGCTATTTCAATCAACCCGGCTTTCATGAGTTGAATTTCATCACCTGATTCCGGCACCAAAATAACCATGGTTAAGTCAACGGCCTCTGCCACGTCATGCTCACCTTGCCCAACACCCACTGTTTCATAAATAACAATATCCTTTCCGCTGGCAGCCAAAACATCTCCTACATCTTGTGCTTTTCTAGCAAGACCTCCTAATTCACCATGGGAGCCCATACTACGGATAAACACGTTATCTTCCCAGTAATATCGATTCATTCGAACCCGATCACCCAGAAGAGCACCTCCCGTAAACGGACTGGTTGGATCTACGGCAACTACACCCACTGAATGACCATGGTCTAAAAATAATTGAATCAACTGGTCAGCTAATGTACTCTTTCCAGCTCCGGGAGGACCTGTAATTCCAATACGGATGGCTTTAGAACAATGTGGATGCAAAGATATAAAAAATTCATCCGTAAGACGCTGGTTATTTTCAATCATCGTAATGGCTCTGGAAATAATACGATGGTTATTGGTTAGAATACCTTTTAAAATTTGATTAGTCATTCATTAATTACGAAAGAATTAAACAGGATGAGAATCAACAACTGTTGTAATTCCAAATATGGAATAAATCATAACCGGTTTATCGTGATTTATCGTACTTAATTCTCTATTATAATGGGGTATTATAACCAACAATCATAATTATTCCTGGTTATGAAAATGCCCGGCAAAATGCTGAATAATCAATAATGATTAATGTTCGGCCATCCTTATCAATCATTCCTTTTTCCTGAAATAAAGTCAGAGTTCTTGAAACAGTTTCTCTGGACGTACCGGCCATATTGGCAATATCCTGCTGATAGGGAAAATGTTGTATTCTAACAGTTCCATTTTTAATTTTCCCCAATTCTTCCGATAGACGGACCAAAGTCATTCCAATTCGATGCTCGACATCACTCAAAGATAAATTTTCAATTTGCTGATCACTTTTGCGCAACCGCATTGTCAACTCTTCCAACAGGCTGATCGCAATTTTTGGATAGGTTTCTAATATATACAGGAAATCATTCCGTGAAAGGGTGAGAACTTCAGACAGTTCTAATGAAATCACGTTGGCAGACCGACCAACACCATCTAAAAGAGACATTTCCCCAAAGAAATCCCCCTCTCCAAGAATTGCCAAGATCACTTCACGACCATCATCGCTCAACCGGGTGATTTTAACACTTCCACTCGCCATGACAAAGAAAGTTTCTCCTAAGTCTTCTTCCATTAATATAATCTGTCCTTTATCGTAAGTCCGGGAAATCATTTTATCAGATATCTTTGCAATATCGTTTTTATTTAAATCGGAAAAAATGGGGACAGTGTGTAGAAGTTCGCATTTATTCATAACTAAAAATACATGATTTTAGAGGTATTTCAAATTATGAAAATAATAAAATAGTAATTACTCAATCTTTAGTTGGGTTTTTAACATAATGAAGATAAATTTCCCCCCTCATTTTTCGATTAATACAAGGAATAATTTACATGGATAGACATCCACAACAATTTAAGAGAGAAAGACAGGACATAAAACGTCGTGCTAAAAATATCACCGATATGTCCAAGCTTAGGACTGTGATCAGCAATGTGCTAAAAACATCTGAATTGGAAGAAGCACAAAAAATTTATCCACAAGCTGTAAGTATCATTGATAAAGCAGCCAGCAATGGACTCATCAAGAAAAACACTGCCGCACGGCGGAAGTCAACAATTACCAAACATCTGAATTCATTGGCCTAAATTAACTCAACCTTTATTATTAAAATAAAAACCCCTTCAATTCTGAAGGGGTTTTTATTTGTCCATTATTATAAAATTTTCTGTTTATAAAAGTAAATCTTCCCAGACAATACACTACTAATTTCATCTACAATTTAATAATTGAGAAAAGTTGATTATTGCATAATTTACCCGTCAGATATTTGATAATTAGGTGCTTCCTTTACAATCCGAACTTCATGGGGATGGTTTTCTTTTACGCCAGCAGCTGTGATTCGCACAAAAGTAGTCTGAGTTTGAAATGAAGGAATATTCCTGGCACCACAATACCCCATGGATGCCCTGAGGCCACCCATCAGCTGATGAATAGAATTTCTAACTGATCCCCGGTAAGGGACAATGCCTTCAATCCCCTCTGGAACCAATTTAGTCGCTTCGGCACCTTCTTGGAAATATCGGTCACCACTCCCTTCTTTCATCGCTCCCATAGATCCCATTCCCCGGTACGCCTTATACTGACGTCCCTCATAAAGGATGGATTCGCCAGGACTTTCGTCCATACCGGCAAAAAGTGATCCCAACATAACCGTATCTGCACCAGAAGCAATGGCCTTTGCCAAATCACCGCTATATCGAATGCCTCCGTCAGCAATAACGGGAATACTGAATTTCCTGGCTTCATCTACACAATTCATGACTGCTGATAATTGGGGAACACCCACTCCAGCCACGACGCGGGTAGTGCAACTGGCACCGGCACCAATTCCGATTTTTACACAATCTACTCCGGCATCAATTAAAGCTTTTACCGCCTCACCAGTTGCCACATTACCGGCAATAATATCTAAGGAATCCCCTAAGAGTGCTTTAACTTTTTTCACAAAATCAAGGACACCTTGGGAATGCCCGTGAGCAGTATCAATCACAATTACGTCTACATCAGCATCGGATAGGGCTTCAGCACGGTCAAATGCATCATGGCCAACCCCGATAGCAGCTCCAACGCGCAGTCGACCGTTTTCATCGGTACAAGCACTTGGAAAATCCTCCTTCTTCTGAATATCCTTAACGGTAATTAACCCGGCTAATTGCCCATCATCATCTACTACCAGTAATTTTTCTATTCGGTGTTTCTGTAAGATATCTTTTGCTGTTTCCAAAGTAGTCCCCACGGGGACTGTAACAAGGTTTTCTTTGGTCATTCTATCAGATACTTTTAACTCCAAGTTTGTCTCAAATCGGATATCTCTGTTGGTTAAAATACCAACCAGTTTACTCCCGTTGATAACGGGTAACCCACTCACCCGATAATGGGCCATGGCAATTTTTGCATCCCTGATGGTCTTATTTTTATCCATAGTCACTGGGTTTCTAATCATACCACTTTCAGATCGCTTAACCTGGTCTACCATTGAAACCTGTTTTTCTATACTAATATTTTTATGAATAACTCCGATACCTCCTTCTCTGGCCAAGGCAATCGCCATCCTGGTTTCGGTTACGGTATCCATTGCGGCACTTAACAATGGGATATTCATCGAGATTCGTTTGGTGAGGCGGGTTGTTGTATCCACATTTCTGGGAAGAACGGATGATTTTTGGGGAACCAGCAACACATCATCAAATGTCAGTGCCGGTTCAAAAGGAGGTCGATTTTTCACTTTTACTCCAGTTTCAGGTTTTTAGAAACGGTGCTTAAAATACTGCCACGCTGAATGAGATCATTCAGAGTGGCCATATCTTCATACAGCGAGTGATCTCCTTCAGATAGGTTAATTTTATTTTTTATAAGACGAAGTATTATTTTTGAACATGGAGATGGGTTTAATTCCCCATGGAATTTGGCAATCACTTTTGAAGCTACATATAACTCAATTGCCAGGATTTGGGTAACATTTCGGATAATCCGGAGGCACTTTCTGCCGGCCCACGGTGCCATACTTACCATATCTTCTTGTCCAGCAGATGTGGGTATCGAATCAACAGATGCCGGATGTGAAAGTGTTTTATTTTCAGACGCCAAAGCAGCGGCCGTTACCTGTGCTATCATAAACCCAGATTCCAACCCAGGATTATTGGCTGCAAATAAAGGAACTTTATCACCGATTCCCTTCATAAAATAATGAATTCGTCTTTCTGAAATAGCCCCGATTTCTGACATCGCGATTGAAAGGGAATCTAGAGCTTGAGCGACGGCTTCTGCATGAAAATGCCCCGTACTTCTGACCTCTTTATCGGAAAAAATAAGTGGATTGTCACTTACACTATTCGCCTCGTTTTCAATCATCGATTTCATAGCTCGAAAAATTTCTCTGCTGGTTCCGTGGACATGGGGAATACACCGAATGGAGTACGGGTCCTGTATTTTTTCACAATTTTCATGAGAAGCAATAATTTCGCTGTCTTTCAGGAAATTCCAAATATTTTTTGCTGATTCTTGTTGACCTTTATGTTTCTTTAGCCGGTGAATTTTCGCTGCAAAAATATTTCGGCTGGACAAACTTCCTTCTACTGACATGGCCCCAACGATGTCAGCTGTTTTTAATAGTGTTTCCGCTTCCACTAATGCTTTTAACCCTAATGCAGTAGAGACGTGGGTCCCGTTAATAAGGGACAACCCTTCTTTTGCTTCTAAAACTAATGGCTTGAGTCCTGCTTCTTTAATGGCTACAATGGCCGGCATGATGCGCTCTTGAAAATGAACATTTCCTTCTCCAATCATTGAAAGAGCAATATGGGCAAGGGGCGCCAGGTCACCGCTGGCTCCCACGGATCCCTGTCTGGGGACAATGGGGAGAATATCGTGATTAATAAATTGGACTAACTGATCGGCAACTTCGGGACGAATACCACTATACCCTTTTGCAAAAGTTACCAACTTTAAAATCATCGTCACACGGACGATTCCATAATCAAAGGGCTTTCCTACTCCGGCAGCATGGCTTCGAACCAAGTTCAACTGCAATTTTTTCTGGGCATCTTTCGGAATTGAAACCTGGCTTAATAGTCCAAAGCCAGTATTAACACCATAAATTTTCTCCCCACGATCGATGAGAGACATTAGATTCTTATGGGAGTTCGAGATAAGGTTCTCTGCATCTGGCGACAGTCGAACTTTTCCCGGTCCAACAAGGAATTTTTTAATATCTGTTGTGGAAAGTAACGAGTTCGAAATTAGAAGAGTACCCATTAGTGAATTTAGAAAATTAATGACATCTTAGAAAAACAGAAAATGCCTTTTTAACTGATTTGTTTATTAAAAAGCAAATTGGCTTTTCTTATCATCATTTTGTTGACGATCATAGAACATTCTATCAGTTAATTTTCAGTCTTGATAATTTCAGGTAATCTAATTTAAATAAGTCAATTATGAGCAATACTACACTTTCCTCCTGGAACAACGAACATTTTCTAATCAAATTAGTTGGCAGACTTTTTATTCTCACTGCCTTCACTCATTGGATTCAATTGTTCATTTATCCAACAGAAATGCATATCATTGGTGCAGCTTTATTTGGTGTCATATATTTTCTAATTGGGTTTAATATATTTAGAGGGTCTACCAAAATTCTTTGGGCCGGCACTGTACTGCCAACCATTGGCGCGGTCCTGGGTGGTTACCGTTTTTGGTTTCTACACCGCAATCCGTTCAGCATTTTCCACATATCAATTGACATCATTGTCGTGCCCTTATGCATATACATCTTGGTCAATTATCGATTAGTCCGAAATTCTAGAATTAATCAAGATTAATCACAATACAATAGACCGTTTATTTCCATTTGATTAACGAATTATTATGACTCCCGGTTCAATATTTTCCACTTGTACATAAACTTCATTTATTCTCATTTTTTGGTCCGGAATGTCAGACCAAGAACAACAACATACAGGCGGATTCGCAAAAAAAACCGATTTTAAATGGTTGGGGATTGGTTTAATTCTGTTTTTTCTGATTGCCTTTATGATGCCTCTACCTAATTCTATGCTTTTGAAAGCAAGAGAAATTTTTGGTGGATCCGGAGCTGATATTGGTTTAAAAGCTCGCCACATCCAGCTGGTTATCGCCCTTCTGTCTACCTGTGTAGTATTTTTTGCCACTGAAGCTATTCCAATGCCGGCAGTCGCTCTCGTCATTGGGCTTGTTCAACTATTCTTTGGTATTACCGAACCCGGCCGAATTGTGGCAACTTACGCCCATGATGCTGTTTGGTTTATCGCCGGTTCTCTGGCATTGGGTGCCACGCTTGTGAAATACGGTCTTGATAAATATGTGGGAATGCTGGTGATTAAACTTGCCGGAACCAAAACAAGGATGATTGTTATCGGTATTCTCCTGGGAACGGCCATTCCAACCGCTTTTGTTGGAGAACATGCTGTAGCAGCCATGTACGTACCCATTGCTATTGCACTTTACACTCTCACTAATCGAATCACGCCTGCGCCTCGTTTGGGAACTTTGTTGATGGTGACCATAGCTGTTGGATGTATGATTGGCGGCCCCATGAGTCCAACCGGCGGTGCAAGAAATGCGCTCATGATTGGATTCCTTTCTAACATTGGAATTGAAATTTCCTTTATGCAATGGGTTTCGATGGGAGTTTTCTATACGGCCTCAATGACTTTGGTCATGGCATTCCTACTTCCTTTCCTCTTTAAACCGGAAGTGAGCGATTTAAGCGAGGCGGTCACTCAACTGAAATCTGATCTGGATAAGCATGGGCCCATGAACCGCAGACAAAAATTAGTGGTATTGATTATGCTGATAGTAGTTATTATGTGGATTATTGATAAGTCAATAACAAAGAACATTCTCGGATTTTCGTTAGGATTAGGTGGAGTAGCTATTTCTGGAGCCGTTTTTTATATGTTAGTGGGATTTACTTCCTGGAAAGATTACGAAGAAAAAGTCAGTTGGGGAGTCATTATCCTTTATGCGGGATGTATCAGTCTTGGTACTGTATTTAAATCAACCGGCGCATCCAGCTGGTTTGCCGATGAAATCATCCATTTGGTAGCACCTCTAGGGCTTAACTCAGGGGTAGGCTTAGTCATTCTGGTCGGTGTTATCGGAGCCATTCTAACTAATTTAATGAGCGCTGGAGCAACGGTCGCTGTTATAGGTCCTGTCGTGCTGGATATGGCTCAAACTTCAGGCACTAACCCAGTATTAGTTGGGGTGGGATTAGCTGTCGCGACATCTATGGCCTATTGGCTCGTAATAGGAACTCCTGCTAGTTCAATCGTTTATGCAAGCGGTCAATTGGAATCCAAAGATTTCTTCCGGATGGCGAGCTTGGGATGGCCTGCCGCTTTGATGGTGTTAGCGTTGATGGTAATAATATATTGGGTAGGTATTTTGGGTATTCAACCGACCAGTATTGGGTTTTAGGAGGATTTATTTATGAATTCGATGCTATTAATAGTTATTATTGCTGTGATTATTCTTGCCTTTATATCTAGTAGAATTCGTATGATTAAACATGCTAAAAAGCATAATGAAAATAAGCGAGCAGAAAAGGAATCCTACAAAAAAGGATTGTTTATGACTTATGGACAAGTTCAACAAAAAAAGGAAGAACTGCTGGAAACCATTGAAACCCATCTGGCAGATAAACCAAATGAGAAGGAATTATTAAAGCACATTATTCAAGACTGGGCGGCGTTAAAAATAAAAGCATTTAAAAACCGTCGCTCATGGGTTCGAAGCCCGAATATGATGAATAAAAATGAGTAGTAAGAAAATTGAAAGCAATAGGAAAATGAATGGAGAATAAATATACCGGAGGATGTTTTTGTGGACAGATACGATATGAAATATCATCAAAACCTAAATCTGTCGTCCATTGCCATTGTAATAATTGCAAACGGTCTGTAGGTGGGCCATTTGTTACCTGGGCAATCATAAGTCTTAAAAACCTAGAATATGTACATGGCTCACCAAAATTCCACTTGACGAATCATGCAGTAGAACGAGGATTTTGCAGTCAATGTGGTTCTTCCATTAGCTACTTTCGGATCGGAGAAGATACAATTGATATTACTGTGGGTACATTCGATAACCCAAATTCAGTCAAGCCGTTAAAACATATCTGGGATAGTAAACGCATTCAATGGGTTAAGATGAATGATGCACTTCCCCATTATGAAGAATGGAGTAAAAACCAGGACGCCATCGATTGAGTCCTCCCATTTCATTTTCTTATTGTTACCGGTCGGATTTTTATACAATTCATCCTCATACACTTGTTTGCTCATGATTATATCATCATTTCAATGGCGAAAAGAAACGAAAAAATAACTGTTGGTTGGAGGGAGTGGGTTTCTTTTCCCAATCACAATCAACTCATACTCAAGGCCAAAATTGATACTGGAGCCAGAACATCTTCTATCCATGCAACATGGGTCCGTGAAGTAGTGATTGAGGATATTCCACACCTTCAATTCACCATTTCGCCACCCAAATTTTCAAATCAGGGTAAACAAAAGATATGCCTTCCCTTAATTGATAAAAGGAAAATAAAAAATTCATTCGGTAAAACAGAAATTCGGTATGTTGTTCGGATGAAAGTTAAAATGGGGTCAAAATTGTTTAACACGGAGTTTACGTTAGCTAAAAGGAGTGGAATGGTCTTTCAGGTTCTGATTGGACGTAAAGCATTAAGAAAACGATTTATTGTCGATCCTCATCGAAGTTTCTTAACAGGAAAACCTTTATAGCGAGTCAGAATGAAAATAATTATTCTATCCAGAAATCAAAATTTATATTCTACCAGAAGACTGGTTGAGGCAGGTTTAGCACGAAAATATGATATGCAGGTTGTGAATTATTTACACTGCTATATGAATATTACTGCCCGGAAAACCAGACTGATTGTTGCTGGAGAACAGCTTCAAAATTTCCAGGCAGTCATTCCCCGTATTGGTGCTTCGAAGACTTATTACGGAACTGCAGTTGTCCGGCAGATTGAAGCCATGAATATATACACAGCCAACGATGCCGATTCTATTTCCCGTTCGAGAGATAAACTCCGATCCCTCCAGATTCTTGCCTGGGCGGGAATTCCACTACCGATTACTGGATTTGCCCACCGGACTCAGGACATTAAGGGAATGATTGAGGAAGTGGGTAGCACACCACTGGTGATGAAATTATTAGAAGGAACCCAAGGAAAAGGTGTAGTGTTGGCAGAAACCAAAAAAGCTGCAGAATCAGTCATGAGTGCTTTTCATCAATTAAACGCAAATATTTTAGTTCAGGAGTTTATCAAAGAAGCCAACGGAAGGGATATCCGTGCCATTGTTGTGGGGCGAAAAGTCGTTGCCGCCATGGAGCGCCGGGCGCCTGCAGGAGAGTTCCGTTCCAATATCCACCAAGGCGGATCGACAGGAAAAGTTGAGTTAACTAAAGATGAAAAGCGATTAATCATCCATGCAACCAGAGCATTGGGATTGAGAATAGCAGGCGTTGATTTTATGCGTTCCAATCATGGTCCTGTATTTTTAGAAGTCAATTCTTCCCCTGGATTAGAAGGAATTGAAAAAACGACCCATGTGGATGTGGCAGGGGCTATGATTGATTATGTGGTTAAAAATGCCAAGAAACAGAAAAAAATGTCTGGTTGATTAATTGATATAAATCCAAAATCATTGTCACAGGATTCCTCACCCTCTCCTTTTACTCTTTAAAATATTTCTTCTTTTTAATTTTATCTTTAAATCGATCCATCCATTTCTGTAAGGGTGGAAAAACAGAACTTAATAAAATGAGTCCAGGAATTCCGAAAACCCATCCCTGGAAAATCGGTATAAAGCCACCAATGATTCCGATGATGATAAGAATTACTCCCACAATGGTTTTAATTGTATTTTTGGCTAGGTTGAGGACCATCAGTGGCGTATGACAGCAATTTTTGAGAAAGAAGAAGTTCCGTTCTCATTATATACAGCGATCAAATAAACTCCGGTTCCAATCCAAATGCCCGAATGATCCCTCCCATCCCAGAAAGCCTGGTATCCTTCCACTTCTGGTCTGGACTTGATTGTCCGGATTACTTTGCCGGTTAGCGTCATAATTTTGCAGGATGAATTATCCATCAGGCCGTCGATGGTCAAAGGGATATCGCTGGGAATGTGGTAAGGGCTGGGAAATACAGTTACAGAAGTAAAGGATTTCTTTTTTTCCGCAAAAGGAATTTTGATTACGTTAATCCCTTGGTTGGTCCCGATATAAGCCAATCCTTGATTACCATCAAAAGCAACTGAAGAAACTGCATTGGATAAAAGTGGACTATTTTCTTGAGTGATCCCATTAATGTCTGGCCAATAGGTCGCAGAAGAAGTCAGGACAAAAATACCTTGAGATGGAGAACAAGCCCACACATTATCATTGGAATCAATACTTAATTGAGAACCTGAACTAAAGGATATATTGGGAAAATAAGTAAATCCATAATGTTGAACAGGATCACTATCGGAAAACTGCAGCGTCAGGCCAATTAATCCTTTTGGAGAAAGTAAATACAGGATATCATGACTGGAAATCGCCAATGACCATACAGAATGAGTCGATGCATCTTGATTGACGTTCACATTGGTCCAGGTAGTTTGATCAGGTTGAGTCGGGTCACCAGTATAATTAAGCATAACCACTCCGCCATTTTTGGACCCACCCACATTATTATTGTCTTCAAAAGAACCGACCCAAACTCTTCCCCAAGAATCAAAATCGATTGTATTGGATGTTAAACTCAATGTATTTCCGGATTCTTCCACACTGAAAGATCCCCATAATCCATCCACTGTCAATACTTTTAATGGTTCAAACCGGGTGGTGGCATATGTATCAGCAATCCACAAATTTCCTGAAGCATCTTTTTCAATATCTTTCACAATTAGATATTCATCTGCAAAATAATCCAATCGACTTGTATCGATTAGGGTAAAATTAGACGGACTATCAATATCAATAATGACAATACCGCCGCCATGACGGCGAGGTTCAGGATAGGTTCCACGAATGCCGCAATATAGCAATCCATCCGGACCTTCCTCAATATCAGCGATATAATCTCCAAAATGAACCGGAATAGTATCGGCGACAAACCGGGAATAATCCCTAACTTCGTGAATTGTTGTTTCGTCACCGTCAATACCAATAATATTCCGCCAACCGTCCGACTCTTTGATCATCAGTCCTTTTCTTGATCCAGCCACAACCCTTCCATCCCTTAGTACGTGAATGGTAGAGACATCGTTGGTAGCCATGACATTTGGTTTCTGCCGCGTAAAAGATTGGCGATCCATATTCAAAAACAGTAACCCTGTTGTCGAACCCAGGACAGTGGTTCCGTCTTTCAAATGAAATATTCTTATTAATTGTTCACCCAGTTGTTTTTGCCAGGAAATGCCATCAGTATTCATTTGAATAAATGTTTTGTTTAGAATTCCAGTCAATTCACCTTGATCGGTTATCATTACATCTTTTAGCTGATATGAATCATGATAAATGTCCCAGATGATTTCATTTTCACCTGTTTCCAAGTCCAATGAATAGACATCCTTGTCCATTACAAATAATATGTGACGATCGACCTGACGTAGAGTTGTAATATTTCCATTTAGTCCGGCATACCTAACCCAGTTAGCAGGGTCTTTCATATTTTTATTTTTCCAATCACCAACGAACAATCCCTGATCCGTGCCGACGTAAAGTTTCTCTCCAAATAAAACAATACCTGAAATTTCGTTTAATGTAACAGGCCAATTATTATACACATCTTTATAAAAATACTGAGAACTATTATGACGAAATTCCATTATACCCCAATCCTGGTTCTGAAGAAATGCACAGAAAGCAATAGAGTCCGTTACAGCAATATCAGAAATAGCCGTTAGATTCATATCAAATGTCTCTTGGATCGAAAATGTTTTATCCAATATTTGAATCAATCCATTTGGTGAACTCCCTCCGACCCAAAACTGTCCAAATGGATCTACTGTAATAACGGATAGATCAGTTCCTATTAAGCCATCCATCTTTGTATACGTATGAAACGATTCCATAATTCGATCATAAACCAGCACACCACCATTAGTCACACAGACCATCAGCGAATCCATTTCAACCATATCCGCTATTTCCAGTGGAGATGTATATGAATTCCATTCTCCTACACGGACTTGATTGTAAAGGGAACTCATCAGAAAAATAGATAAAAAGAGTCTCATTATGGAATTTGAAAAGGTGCAGGAATAAAACAAAGAATAAAAATAACTAAGCATATATAACCGATATAACGATTCTTTGCAGAGAGTGGTGTTGAAATATCATGAATTGGGGGATGGGATGTTGTTCGCATTAAAGCCAGGATTAAAATACCCCAAACAAGCCAGTTTAAAGATAGGAAACTAAGTGGTATCAGTGCCATAAAAGCAATTTTGCCTATCCAATCTTGTTTCTTCCCTAACATGGCATAAGCAATGTGCCCACCGTCCAATTGACCGATTGGTAATAAATTCAGCATGGTTACCAATAACCCAATCCACCCTGCAAACGCAATCGGATGAAGTAAAATGTCCTGATTCGGCCCTAATCCAGGATGGATAATTACTGTTAATATTTTCATTAATATTGAATCTCCCAATATGATGCCTACATGATCGCTCCCAATATTGGTCACGGGTGAAAGAAACAGTCCAATAAATAAAGCAGGAATGGCAACAAGAAATCCGGCAATGGGTCCGGCTGCCCCAATCTGGAGTAATGCGTCCCGTCTGTAAATCGGTGATTTGATCTTTATAAAAGCCCCAAATGTACCGATAAGGAATAAAAATGGTGGAGCAGGAATGAAATATGGCAGTGTTGCATCCACGTGATGTTTCATGGCATAATAATAATGTCCGAATTCATGAAAACCCAGAATCAAAAGTAATGTAAATGAGAATGGAATTCCTTTAGTGATTTTAAAAGGATGGGCCAGCAGATCCGCCCCTTCCATCATGGCTCCTGCCATCAGAGTTGTCAAAATAGTGGCAATAAATAATAGTAAATGTGTTCGGGAGATTTTAGGGATTCGTAAAATAATATCACTTTTCTTTGATCCATTAATAATAACGTTTCCATTTTCGGAAGAAACGGAAAACAAATAGTGTTCTTTCTTTAAAAGACGCTTAACATCATTTAATGTTGATCCGGTTAATAATTTACCCACGGCAATCCAACTCTCACTTGATTGGCCCGTTTTTTTTACGAGGATTGAATCATTTAACCTGGCAAGTGTTTGTCGAAACTCTTCTTCATTCATAATTTGTGCTTTATACAATCCATCAAAAATTTTGTTGCATTAGTTTTTCTTTTGTCTTTCAAAAACGTTCCCGAAGTTTACACATGAAAAAGAAGTATTTCTTAATCCTAATCATACTTTCAGTATGCCTATCTGCACAACCATTGAAGATTGACGTTCGACTCCGATTAATGAATGATCAAATAATTTCCGTTGTAGTCCAAATCAATAATGATAGTGAAAAAACAATTAATCATCTGGAGGGATTTATCAATGTGAAAGATGGTATAGGAAGAGTATTGAAAGAAGAACGTGTCATTTTGATCGGTCCAAGCGATTCCCCATTAAAAGATCATTCAACCGTCTCCCGATCAGTCAAATTTCCCATCATATCTCCTGTTCCTGATTATGAGTTCCATGTCAGTAAAATAACATTTACCGGGGATTATAGGATTTATACGTACCATCCAGATATTGGATTTTACAGAATTGACTAAATTAGGATTATAAAGATAAAATAAGAAACCATAGCAAGTAAAAAATTTAACTACCTATATACGAACAGTTTCCTTGCAAAAGAACAATAGGTAGTTACTGCTATTCACCTTCTTTCCTTTTCCTTATGTTTTGAATACTTACCTTCAAGCAATTTCGCAGAACCTTCTTTACTCATATCTAAACTAAGGTTATTAATCCAAAATTTTGTTTGTTGAACGTATGCGTCGATAATTTTTAAAGGAATCCTTTCTCCATACATATTGGCGATAATCATTGCAGAAGGTACCGGAACATAAACCATTAATGGGTCAGTATAAAAAAGATCCAAAGTTCCCATCATTTCTCGTGGACTCAAATAATCAATGGTTTCGGCGAATATGCTATCGGCCAATCCCTGGTTCACGGCCCAGGTTTTTAAATAGAAAAAAAGTCTCCCATCCAAAACACCGTTCAGATAGGCTGTTTTAATTTTGTATTCCATTTCCTTGTTTCCATTGGTCAATTGATTGACCCGATTCCAGTCTCCTCCATCCCAGAACAACCGATTTTGCTGTTGGCTGCAAACTTCCGTAGGAAGCATAATTTGGATAAAAATGAAAATGATAAATTTGCTCAATAATTGATTAATCATTGTTTAATCCCGACTAAATTAAATATAAAGGCATATTCAAGCGCAACTTCACGATATCGGCGGAATCGCCCGGATTTTCCTCCGTGTCCTGCATCCATATTGACATGCATTAATAATAAATGGTTATCTGTTTTCATATCTCTAAGTTTTGCCACCCATTTTTCAGGTTCCCAATATTGAACCTGGGAATCAAAATATCCGGTGGTTACCAGCATGTTTG
>CAYXMX010000030.1:0-23915 GCA_964466265.1 uncultured bacterium
CTGGTTAATAGAATCCATTTTAACCATTTTGTCCACCATGGCCCATGAGCACTTTAGAGTCTGTTTCAAAATAACAGGATCCATTGAGTCCGGCGGAGATGGCTTTGGCGGTGACGGTTATGTCACCAGTAACTGGAACCCAATTATCATTGACATCCAGGTACATGCAGTTCGTTGCATTGGTAATGGTGACAGTGGCCGGGCTTAAGAAAGTGACAGCGGAATTGCTGTAAAGGGTGGTCCCGTAGGTATTCTGATATATCTGATCTGTCCAGGTACTGTCCGGAAGCAATTCCCCTCCCTGGGCCAGGTAAACGTTGGCGGTATCCGTGATGAGGCCGTAAACCGTTCCGTAAGGAGGGTTGGTTTCAATCGCCACGTTGGGTCCGCTTCCCTTATACATTACTCTCCCCCCAGGCAGCACGAAGGATGGCGTTGATTCCAATACTTCTTTTCCGTGATAAGTAAGGGAGTCCTGATTGACGGAATCTTCACAACCAAAGAAAATTCCCATTACAATCACGATGGGGAATAAAGTTTTCCTAATCATTGTTTTTTCTCCTGCTTTTGATTGGTATTAACTGTGATATTGAGTTTGAGTATAAAGTAGAAGTTTTATAATATCAACATAAATTTACTATTTATGAAAATTTTCCGATCTATTATTTAATATTATATCGTTATTATTTCATTATATGAAAGTATTTATATATTTATCACATATAAAGGAAACTTGATTTAATACCAGGAAGAACGCAAAAAATAAATTGATTTAATGTTTCAATAATACTGCCTTATTTTATCCATACGTTAAAAATAGAATTTGAATTGAATACATCTTCCCATAAACAACAATCGATTGAACAATTTCGGCAGCACATCTCTAGCGGAAAAGCGGCCTTTTTCGAAAAATATAGTATGGATTTTGTCATGGGTAGCCGTGAACGCTCCACTCTCATGGATATAGACGGCGAAAAATCACTATTCAACCTACATTGCAACGGGGGTGTTTTCAATTTAGGCCACCGAAACCCGGAAATCATTGAAGTGATGATGGAAGCGGTGGAAGAATTAGACATTGGCAACCATCATCTCATGAGTCGGGAACGGTCAGAGTTGGCTACCCTGTTAGCCGATTTGATGCCGGGAGATTTACAGGTCACTATTTTTGGCGTTAGTGGTGGAGAAGCCGTGGACACAGCCATCAAAATAGCCCGGGGATATACCGGTAGAAATTCAATCATTTCTGCCAAAGGAGGTTACCACGGACATACGGGTTTGGCCCTGGCTGCAGGTGACGAGCAATACCGGAAACCTTTCGGACCCAATCCCCCCGGGTTTTCACAGGTCACTTTCGGTGACCCGGATGAATTGGCCCACCAGATCAACGACCAAACGGCTGCGGTCATTCTGGAAACGATTCCAGCCACTCTGGGAATAAAAATACCTGAATCAGATTACTTACAACAGGTCCGGTCTCTCTGTGATCAGGCGGGTGCACTTCTCATCATAGATGAAGTTCAAACAGGCCTGGGCCGTACGGGGAAATTATGGGCTTTTGAACATTTTGATATTATCCCCGACATGGTGGTTTTGGGTAAAGGACTATCCGGTGGTATTTATCCAATAACAGCCACGGTGATCCGTGCGCCGCTGGAAAAAGTTTTTCACCCTGACCCATTTATTCATATTTCAACATTTGGTGGTGCTGAAATTGGCTGCCGGGTGGCAAAAAAAGTATTAGAAATATCCTCTTCTTCTGATTTTTTAAAACATGTCGACAATCTTGCAGTCGGATTTAAAGAAGTCCTTTCCAGTCTCCAGAAAAAACACCACCGGTTTTTTCTTGATTTCAGTCAATTGGGATTAATGATCGGTTTGAAATTAAAAGATGATTTTTCAGGCCCTATCCTGACCAAAACAGCTTATGACCATGGGTTATTAATGGTTTACGCCAATAATGATCAATCTGTTTGCCAATGCCTTCCTCCCCTGGTGATGGACATGGATGACTTGACTTTCGTCAGCACACACTTAAACAACGCTTTGAAATCAGCCAAACGTTTAAGCCCCATTGTAAAAGGAAAAAAATTCATCAGTCACTTCCTGAAGAAAGACTAATCTGTTTTGATGGAATCAACCAAGCTACTTATTGAAGAATTTGAAAAAGGGTTAAACCCACACCAACTGAATCAATCTGCGGTGAAAGCAAAAGTACTGGGATACGGAGAAATTTCCACCGTTTTCAGGATTGAGGGTTTGGAGGATGTTGCGTGTAAACGAATGCCCTTGTTTGCAAATAAATCAGAGGCAGAGGCATACAACCACAATTATTATACTTACTGCGGTTACCTCGAGGCCTGTGGCCTCACTTTGGCCAAAAGCCATACCGAAATTTTGGATCTCCCCGGAAAACCGGTCACCCTTTACATCATTCAGGAAAAACTCCCCGTTGAAGAATTTGCTCATCAGCTGATTCATTCACTCCCTGTCCAGGATATTAAAAACCTCATTCGTTCCATTGTGCAAGAAATTCAAAAAGTCTGGATTTTTAACAAAAAACATCAACCGGAACTGGAGATAGCCCTCGACGGACAGTTGTCCAATTGGGTTCGTCTGGAAGATCAATTTGTCTATATTGATACCAGTACACCTTTATTTAAAATACAAGGAAAAGAGCAGCTCGATCCTGAATTATTTTTAAAATCAGCCCCCTCTTTTTTAAGGTGGATTATTCGTCTGCTCTTCCTGCAGGACGTCATGGATCGATACTACGACCTCCGGTCAGTGTTACTGGATTTAGCCGCCAACCTATATAAAGAACAACGACAGGATTTGATTCCATCCACCCTGGATGTAATCAATGACCATTTGGGGAGCAAAGACAAGGTGATTGATGAACAGGAAGTGGAAAAATATTACAAAGAAGATAAACTCATCTGGACCCTTTTTCTTTCCTTCCGCCGGATTGATCGGTGGATGCAGACCACATTATTTCGCCGGTCTTATGAATATATTTTACCTGGAAAAATCAAACGATAGATTATGTGCGACACTTTTGTGGCACTAAATGACGGCTCGGTCATTTTTGGAAAAAACAGCGACCGGGAACCCAACGAAGCCCAGTCCCTTGAATACCACCCGCCGAAGTCCCACTCTCCCAAAAAGAAAGTGAAATGTACCTATATGACCATCCCCCAGGTTGACGAAACATACGGAATCATCATCAGCCGCCCTTTCTGGATGTGGGGGGCTGAAATGGGCATCAATGAATTTGGCGTTTCCATTGGCAACGAGGCCGTGTTTACCAAAATGCCTTATAATAAAGGCCAAGCGCTCACCGGTATGGATTTGCTGCGTCTGGCACTGGAGCGTTCCAATTCAGCCATCAGTGCATTGGAAATGATCACCGAACTATTAGAAGCATATCCCCAGGGGGGAATCTGCGGTTATACCGATAAAAATTTAACCTATCATAATAGTTTTATCATCGCTGACCCCCGGGAGGCCTGGGTTCTGGAAACAGCAGGACATCTTTGGGCGGCCAAAAAAATCACATCCTTTTATGCCATCAGTAACGGCCTGTCCATTGGTGAAGATTTTGATTTATCTCATCAGGACCTTATACCGTTCGCCAGAAAAAAAGGATGGCTGAAACAGGGAAAATCCTTTCATTTTTCCGAATGTTTTTCCGATTGGTTTTACACCACTTTTTCCAAATGCCGCCGAAGACGACAACGGTCCATCGAACTGGCTGGGCAAAATGATAAAATGGATTTATCAAAAGCATTCTCCCATTTACGGGATCACGGTGGGGAACATTACCGTCCGGACAATCACCTACTGATGAATTATATTTGTGCCCATTCGGCGAACTCTCTATCAAGAAATGCCGCCCAGTCCGTTTCATCCCTGGTTACCAGATGCTCTGACAGTGAAATGACCGCATGGACCACTGGTACATCCGCCCCTTGCACTGGTCTTTTTAAACCCATTGATCTGTCGTCTATTCAATTGCCCGACTTTCATATTCCTGGTAGTGTGTATAATTCGGCATCCCTCTGGTGGAGACATGAAAAACTTCACCGGACCATTTTAGAAAATTACCCAAATCGAATTAAATTCATTCAAAGTGGACAAAGAGAGTTTGAAGAGAATTTAATCAATCAATGGTCCTCTGGCACAAACGAAAAGAAATCCGGAATAACTACACATGCTTTTTCCCAAGGTGATGAATTAACCAATGATTGGTTAAATCAAATGAAAGATACCCCTTCCCTGTCAAACAATAATTGGTTGTATCGCCATTACTGGGAGAAGCAGAATGAATCTGCACAATTAACTTTATGAAAATTTCTTTTCTTTCGGATAAAATAAGAGTAGAAACCAAGCATCTAAATGATACAAATCCAATCTAAAAGAACCAATTCTCGTTTTAGAAGATTGAAATGTCTTTTATTTCCATTAATCATGGTTTTTTTTATCGGAGGCTGTAGTGATGCCCCTACCATTGAGCAACTGGTGGACCCGTCAACCATCCAGTTTTCCGGAGAAAAAGCACTCGCTACCCTCCAGACATTCGTAACACAATTCCCGAATAGAAATAGTGGCGAACCCAATAATGAAAAGGCCGCACGGTGGTTGAAAGAAGCATGGGGCAGAATGGGGCTCACCACCACCATTGACCGGTGGAGTATCATTAATTATAATCGGCCCGTTTCCTTAAAGAATGTCGTGGCAGTTCTCCCAGGAAAATCGTCGAAAGAAATCGTGATAGTGGCCCATTTTGATCAATCACCGGATACTTATGAAGGGGCGGACAATGATGGATCCGGTATGGCCATATTACTCCAACTGTCCGATATTTTTTCCCACGGCCCCATTCCCGAATACACCCTGGTATTCCTCGCTGCCGACGCTGAAGAATACGGCATGCTGGGAACATTACGTTTTGTTGAAACCCACAAAAATACCCATAACATTATTGCCGGCTTATCCCTCGATAATGTGGGAAAAAAGTTTTATAACGGGTTGCTCATGGATCCCCGGGGACAATTCCGGGGATATGGAGTACTCTGGTTTCAACTCCTGGCCAGGGAAGCGGCCTTATCCATTGCGGATGATTGGGCCCCGGAAGTGAATCCCGTTATTAATCAGGTCTTAGACCAGGCGGTTCCTGTCTCTTTCATGGATGAAGGACCCATGGTTTCTGCCGGAATACCCTCCTTTGGGTTTACCGGTGCCTATCCGCCCGAATCGGAAGAGCGAGTCTGGGACACCTATCATTCTCCGAATGATTTGACCCAATATCAGTCGACAGAGTCGCTTGGTCATGTGGGCCGGATTACCGAAGCCATTATTCGTCAATGCCTGGCCATGGATTCTTTCCCTGAAGAATCCGGACCCTATATATATTTCAGTGGATCTCACAAAATATTTAATGGATTTCCCCTCTGGATCCTATGGCTGACCCTTCCCGCCGGCTTTTTTTTCATTTCTTTCCGGTGGTATCAAAAATGTCGACCTTTTCAATTCCGCCTTTGGAAAGGTGCAATGATTCATTTTCTTTCTTTATGGATTCCATTAATTCTGTCGGTCATATTAACTTATTTTTTTGTGGCGATTGGATGGATGGATACTTATCACCTCTACCCAGCCACTTCAAAGGATGCCGCCATTTATACCCCTTACTGGCCTGTGGTGATTCTTTGGGTGATCGGTTTAAGTTTAATGTTTTGGGCGGGAAGGACGCTGGAAAAAATATATGTCAAAAGGAAAAAAATGATTTATCGCCATTATATTAAGCCATTGGCTTGGCTGGTCATTGGGCTCTGTGCATTGTGGTTTTTCCAGAGGAACCCGTTTTCACTGATTTTGATGGTTCCCCTGTTTGCATGGTATTTTATTTCAGGACGTGAGTCAGGGGGAAGGTTAGCCGACAGCTTATTGTTTCTCTCAGGTTATGTTTTAATTTTTGTCCTGATTTACTTTTTCGGTTTTGTTATTATGAAAAATGGGTTTTCCATTCTCTGGTATTTAATGATGATGTTTTCAATCCACATGATATCCCTCCCGATGGCTGCAATGATCATGGCTGTCATTACATCCGGTCTGATAATGACAGTGAATCCACCCAAATGGTCTTAAAGATCAAGGATGAATCCGATGTCTTATATAATAATCAACATCCAAAAAGGGCTAAAAGCCAACGTCATCATGATAAGCGAAATAGTCCAATTATTTTTTAATCTTTCAATTTTGTTGTTTTGTTTTAGTGTAAAACTATTCATTTTTTTATCCTATGGTTAAGCGTTCATCGATTCTTTCACAAACACCGTGCCAAAATTGGATCGATTCTTATTTAACCATTGAATAACTGTTTGTATGGTTCATGAGTTATCGACGGCGATTCAATGCCAGTCTTTGATATTTTCTTTACTTTACTTTCAAGATCAAAATGATATAACTATATAATATTGATATGAAGTAAGTAGTCATTAAACTCACACCTAATATTCCGTAACTATCTATGACAAAAAGAGTTATGGGGATAGGCCGGTTCCTGGTCCGGTATTTGTACCCAATGAACATATCAACAATAAACATTACAAAATAGAAGGAGAATAAAAAAATGGAACTTCTGCATAAGCATAAATTTCTGTTACATCAACTGGTGATTGGAGCATTCATTGTCTCTCTGCCATTAAATGGCCAAGAAATAAAAGTAAAGGTTACTGATATGGATAAATCAGGTGAACTTTTACAGGATTTATCTAAAGAACTGGAAGAGCTCCAGGTAGAAATGGGAGATCTAAATATTTCATTTGAAAATTCAGGGAACGTTAAACTGGGACTATACTTGGAAGATTTAGATTTCGAAGATGCATACGAAAAGCATTATCCTTACTGCTATGGTGTATTGGTTTCTGGATTAACTTCCAGCGGTAACGGGAAGAGAGCCGGTCTGATAAAAGGAGACATCATTATGGAATTTGACGGAGAAAAAGTCCTTTTTGAAGATCATTTAATTTCGCTAAGAGATAGTAAAAATATTGGAGATTCAGTTGAGTTAACTATTTTTCGGAATGAAAAGGTTTTATCTAAGACACTCACATTTGCACCACCTGTGCCGGATTTGGATAAAAATGGTAAAGTAATCAAATCAAAGAATCGTAAATCGGTGGGTTATGGAGGGGGCGGTCCTATGGCATTGTTGATAGATTATAATCTTGGATTAAATGAAATTCTGGAGGCGAATGATTTCAAAGGAGTCACCGCACCAATCGTATTATATGGTGGATACGGTATGGGAAATGTGGGGAATGGTATTTTTGTTGGCGGTGGTGGCGTCGGCACACAAATCATCCAACAAATGCCTTATACCAATAGTGATACAGGTGTTCAGGGTTATAAACGGTACCAGATTGATTTTGGATTTGGCGGAGCAACCCTTGTCAAGAAATTTCCTCTATTTTCCGAAAAAATTCTCATGGACTTTGGCCTTCTTTTGGGCGGAGGCAGCATCAAGTTGAATATTGCAGCTACCGATGGGAAATATGCCTGGAACAGCGTCGTTCAGGATTTAAATAGCAACGTTCTTCAAATTGAGAAGAACTTCTTGGTTTACCGTCCCTCAGCGGGAGTCATGGTCAGGATAAATAACTGGTTGGGCGTTAGTGCCAGTGCTGGATACCTCGGGACTTATTCACCGGATAGCAAATGGAAAGAATCAAATTTTGATTTTACTGTGGTTGGCGATTCTCCTAAATCAATTGGAAATGTAAGTTATACGGTTGGACTTTGGTTTGGACATTAATCCATTACATGGTTATTAAATAGTTGACACCCCTATTTTAAGACAACTTGTTTTGAAATTGGGGTGTCTTTTGTTTTAAGACTCTCCAATTAACCGATTTATATTTCACTATGGAACCTGGGATTTTTACAGGCTTATTTCAAAAAACAATTAATACAGTTGTTGCGATTGGATCATTATTTTATTCATCCATCGATGGGGTAAAAGCAGATTTTTCTTTATTCGATATTGATGTTTCCCAAGACGTCATTATTGTTTCCACTCAACTGATTCATTGTTATTCAGACGGTTTAGACCAGATATTCAAATCGGGAGAAACAGTAAAAATTTATTATCAATTAGATCTCTTTTCAGAGAAAGATAGCCAACCCATTTACAGTTGGACGTTGAACCACTCCATTCGATATTCACTATTAGATAAAAGTTATGAAGTTTATAAATCAGAAATCGAAACTGTACTCTTAGGCCTTGATTTTAACAGAGCCAAAATTGAACTGGCAGAAATTAACGCATTTCCTACAATGGAAGTCACCCACTTGGAAAAGGATATTCTGTACTACTTTCGCATTACTGCATGGATGGATAATATTCAATTACAAGGAATGGAGAAATCACTTAATTTAATGTATTACTGGAGCAGGATTCGGCCGGTCAAAGAATCCTCCGAATTTAATGGGAGTATTTCAATTCAATGAAAATTCCGATTCCATCTTTCAGAATTCAAATTTTTTTTATTGTACTCTTTTTAGTCATTAATTCTGTTCTTTTCTTCCGCAACTATTTTCTGGAAAGTTTTCAATCTTACTCTAATACGACCGATTCTCTAAGGGTTGGTGATAAACTCACACAAGTCTATAATCGCTATTACGATTCAATCCGGGAAGAAGATCAATCTGCATTTAAAAAAGAAATTGAAGAATTGTTAATCACCCAACAGCAGGCCAAATTAGCTAAAGAATACTTTAGAGACGAAATGTCCCTATCGTCCAAATTTATTTTTGTTTTTTTAACTCTAAGTGTTTTGCTCTTATTTCTTTTTAGTTTTAATCTCATTACGACTCCCCTGAAAAGATTGCAGATGGCAACAGAAAAATTAAGAAAAGGCGATCTGGATGTTGAAATTTCAGAAAGCCGGTTTTCCCCCCTGAATCATTTAATTAAATCTTTTAATTCTATGGCATCGGAGTTAAAAGAAAGCAGGGAAAAACTAATTGAGGCAGAAAAAGAATCTGCATGGAGAGGTATGGCACGAATTATGGCACATGAAATAAAAAATCCTTTGACACCCATTAAATTGTCTCTTGAGCGAATGGAAACAAAATTTTATACGGCATCCACTCAATTCGATCGTGTATTTAAAAAGACAACAGCTGTGATTCATGAGGAAATTAATAACCTACATTCCCTGGCAAAGGAATTTTCTGAATTCGCCAGACTTCCCCAAGCGAATATCGAAAATATTCAATTAAATAGTCATTTAAATGAAATTCTGGAGCCTTATTTGGACAGCTGTAAATTTTCGGTTAACTTTACTTCAACAGATCCGGAAATCATGGCTGATAGAAACCACTTTAAACAAGTGGTTGTTAACATTATCCAGAATGCCATTCATGCCTCAAACAGTGAAAATAAAATTGAAATACAAACAGAAATGACTGATTCCGAAACTGTGGCAATTCGAATTAAAGATCATGGGTCAGGAATTCCGAAAGAAAACCTGGATCATATATTCGAACCCTACTATACGCAGAAGGAAAAAGGAACCGGATTAGGTTTAGCCATTGTGAAACGAATTGTCGAACAGCACGATGGAAAAATTATTGTTGAAAGTGAAATAGGAATCGGAACAACCTTTTCACTATTTTTCAAGGTAATCAACCCCCATCCTAAAGGAATCTGACGTGAATATATTAATTGTTGATGATGAACGAAATATTCGATTAACCTTAAAAGATATTCTTGAAGATGAAGGGTATTATACCCGATTGGCAGATAGTGGAGAGAGGGCACTGGAATTGGCAGATAAACATGCATTTGATCTTGTCATTGTGGATGTCAAATTGCCTGGTATAGATGGATTGACTGTTTTAACAGAATTACTCAAAAAACATCCCAACATGGATGTATTAATGATTTCGGGCCATGGAACCATTCAGACAGCAGTAGAAGCGTTAAAAATCGGTGCCTATGACTTTTGTGAAAAACCATTATCCATGGCTAAAATTCTCGCCGCTGCAAAAAACATCAAACATAAGCGAAATCTTGAAAAAAGAATTGAGCAGGATGCGGGTGAACTGGAGAAAAAATATCAACTCGTCGGTTCGTCTATAGAAATGGAACAGCTCAAGACTGTGATCAACACAGTGGCTCCTACCGACGCAAAAGTACTCATTCGCGGCGAAAGCGGTACTGGAAAAGAATTGGTCGCATTCGCCCTCCATAACCAAAGTTTATTAAGAGACCTCCCGTTTATCGCTTTTAATTCTGCTGCTATTCCATCTGAATTAGTTGAAAGTGAACTCTTTGGCCATGAAAAGGGAGCATTTACCGGTGCGGATGCCAGAAAAATAGGGAAATTAGAGCTGGCTGATAATGGAACACTCTTTTTAGACGAAATTGGTGATATGAGCATTCATACTCAAGCGAAAGTACTGAGAGCCATCCAAGAGGGAACCTTTGAGCGAGTCGGAGGAAATAAAACTATTAAAATCAATACACGGATTATTGCTGCCACCCATAAAAACCTGGAAGAAATGGTAAAGGAGGGCATCTTCAGGGAAGATTTATTTTATCGATTGAATGTGATTCCTATTCATATTCCACCTTTGCGTCAACGGCCAACTGATATCATTGACCTTACCAGGTATTTTTTGTCCTATTTTGCATCTGAATTAAATTTGCCTAAGAAATCCATGGCTAAAAAAAGCCTGAATTTATTGACACAGTATCCATTTCCAGGAAATGTGAGAGAACTGAAAAATTTAATTGAACGACTATACATCCTGGTTCCCGGTGATAAAATTTATCCGGAGGATATGGGCATCCACTTGACAGAAATTACATCTCAGGGAAAAGAAGGTCTTCTAATTCAAGCGGAAACGTTTAAAGAAGCACGGATTGAATTTGAGCGTCATTTTCTAAAGAACCATCTGGATAAAATGGATTGGAAAATCAGTACAGTAGCAAGAAAACTGGGTATCCATCAGCCCAATCTTTCCAGAAAAATCAAGGATCTTGGACTCGAAAAAAACGATTAATCAAAACACTCCAGCAGAAATATACACCTCGTGATTTGAAAATATTACCAGTGAAAATTTATTCTGTATTTAAGTCAAATTTTTATGGTTATCCTTTGGGCGGATAATTTAAATACACAAAAATAATAGTGTGTCTTACCGGATTGATAAATTATCTACGGCTAGATTTTTTCCTATTTTTCCCTTTTGAACGAACTCCAGGATTTCTGCGTCCACCCTTTTTACCAATAAATGGTTTATCATTGGATTGACTTTTTGGGAGTTTCACCATATTCATTCGTTCACCGGCAACCATGACCTTTTTCAAAATATTCAGCACATTTTTTGGCATTCCTTCCGGTAAATCCACTGTGCTATAGTCGTGAAAAATATTTATTCTACCAATAAATTTACTGTCTAAATCCACTTCGTTTGCAATGGCACCCACAATATTTCCCGCCTTAACTCCATGAATTTTACCTACCATTATTTTGTATCGTTCCAATCCAATATCAATTGGAGACTGAGATGAGTGGGAATCTTTATTCCTTCTACTTTTTTCCCTCCTGCCTTTTTCCCGATTTACAAATTTTTCCTGATGCGGATTTTCAAGCTTCGGCTCCTGCGTTAACAGAAGCGGGTTATCCTCATACAGTAACTTTGCCAATGCAGCAGCAATTTCTAATGATGGAATATTCGATTCAATGCGATATTGTTCAATAATGTCAGCATAAGAATTCAGGTTATCTGTCCCCAATGCCTGGCTGATTCGTTCCTTAAACCGTTCAATCCTCTTATCATTAATGGCAGCCGTTGTCGGTAGT
Organism: uncultured bacterium; assembly: GCA_964466265.1. GTDB lineage: Bacteria > Fidelibacterota > Marinisomatia > Marinisomatales > TCS55 > JADFRD01. The sequence goes on from CAYXMX010000030.1 coordinate 11,877, forward strand.
TTCATCAATTCAATTTTTTGTCTTGTGGCTTTTTCAATGGCCCGAAGGAGGCGTTTTTCCCTGGGAGCAACAAATAAAATGGCTTCTCCCTTTCGCCCCATTCTACCGGTTCTTCCAATGCGATGAACATATGATTCTGTATCGTATGGAATATCATAATTAATCACATGGCTGATCCTGTCCACATCTAATCCCCTGGCGGCGACATCTGTGGCGACTAATATATCCAGTTTCCCAGATTTTAGGCGATTGATTGTCTGTTCTCTCTGACGTTGTTGTATATCACCATTCAATGGAGCCGAACCAAATCCCCGTGCTTCTAATTTTTCCGAGAGTTCTAATGTACTAATCTTAGTTCGAACAAAAATAATAATAGCATCGAATTCCTCTACTTCAAGTATCCGGGTCAGGGCATCTAACTTATGATACCCACTCACCATCCAATAACGCTGATTAGTCGTTTCAACAGTGGATGTTTTTGTCTTTATGGTTATTTCTTTTGGATCTTTTAAATATTTTTTTGCGATTTTCCGAATGGCCGTTGGCATAGTGGCTGAAAACAATGCAATCTGGTGTTCTTCCGGTGTTTGTTCAAGAATCCACTCAACATCGTCAATAAATCCCATTCTCAACATTTCATCAGCTTCGTCCAAGATCAAAGTAGATAACGCCTGCAGCTTAAGGGTCTTCCGGCGCATGTGGTCCATGACCCTTCCCGGTGTACCTACCACCACTTGAACTCCCCGTTTTAAATGGTGCAGTTGTCCTGTATAACTTTGCCCACCATAAATCGGAAGGATGTGAAAATTTTTCATTTTTGAGGCATAACCCTGAAATGCTTCTGCCACCTGGATGGCCAATTCCCGGGTTGGGGTTAGAATCAATACTTGCGGCGATTTAATATTTAAGTCAATTCGAGAAAGTAAGGGTAATGCGAAAGCAGCTGTTTTTCCTGTGCCTGTTTGTGCCTGACCCACCAAGTCTAACCCATCTAATAAATATGGAATGGCTTGAGCCTGAATTGGAGACGGTGTCTCATAACCAAGATTTTTTACTGCTTCCAACACTGGCTCTGCCAGTCCGAAATCATCGAATTCTACTAATGAGTTGTGATCTTTATTCATATTATTATCCTTTTGATCTGATCGAATGATTTAGAATGGCAATTCTCTTTCCATCACCATCCTGAAGATTTTGTGCTACATTTATCCAAGGGGTACCATAATTCATCTGGAGGGATACGCAATAGACATTTTTCCTTAATTGCAGTGGTTAATACAATAAAACTTCAATTATGGCGAGCGAGAATTTCGCTCTAAGTTGTCTATATTAAAATAACAGTTTTGGAAAAATAATATTCTTTCAGCAAATTATAAATTATGGAAAATTAAAGAATAACCGGCATTTTCATTTTTTAACGCCTTTTGCTGATCTAATTCTTTTATTTCAGTATTTCAGACCGGATTTTTTCTGATATTGTACCAATAGCCAAACCAGATTACAATAATACCAATAAATTCCAGCAGCAACAATACTTCTGTGTGACCCGCTCGACTGGCTCCACCACCTATGCCGGGTAAGATTGCTCCCACAGCAATAAGCACATTACCAATAAATCGATCTCTGGCAACGCTACTACCAGTCTCTTTCTCCCTGGCTTGTTTTGGAATTCTCATGGCAGAATAAATGGCTCCACCGATTAAGAATATAACTGCATAGGTATTAATGAAAGGACTAAATGCTCTCACCCACTGCCACTCAAAAACTTTCCCACTGGGGAGATGGGGATCAACTAAAGAAAAATTAATAGGACTCATGATGGCAAAAATAGATGAAATTGTAACAAATACCACTAACCCTATCGTTAGTCGTCTTGCTGTTTTTGGTTTTAATAAATACCAAACTGTCCCTTGAGCCAAGGGTGCCCCTCCCAGGAGTGCGCCCACGATATACCAGAATTTAAATATAACCGGATTCCATCCAAAAAGTGTAATCCAACTTTCAGCAAACGTACCAAGACCAAAAGTAAAAGCACCCAAACTCCACCATACTAAATGCATGCCATGGCGACCACGGCGATGGTATCTTGAATATATTGTTAAGGCAAAAACGGCAGATATAACCGTTGTTCCTATGGGTAAATAATGAATGAATGTAAGATTATTCATAAGGCGTCCTTTTCATCTCAACCAAAGTTCCGATTCGTAGCTTCTTGGTTTGAAATTTAATTTATTTCACATTTTCGTTTTGAGTCGTTATTTGAACTTTATAGACATTCGTATTCAAACAGAATGATCCCTGAAGAATAATCAATGAATCTTAATTTATAAAACCCATTCCCTGTATTCAAAAGATAAACATAGTCAGGATTTTCAACAATTACCTGATGATTATATGGTGGTTCAGGATGATACACGAAGGTAGAATTTTCTCCATTAACATCTAAAATTCTTGCTGAACTACTATCCTGCATCCAGGTAACATTAGATGGAATTTCAATAACAGATTCATAAGGTGTATCCTTGAGTATGGCTACATAGATGCTCATATCATAATTTAGCAAAACAGTCGGCATATAAAAAACTGTCCCTGTTTCGGGAGAATAAATCGGTACAGTTAGAAAACTCATACTCCAGTCAACCGGTGTCACCGATGAACCATTTGTAAAGTCAAAATATGTAGGTTCTATATCAGAATAGTTGATGGTAAGAGTTTGGATTGTTCCAAAAGTGCTGTCATCTACCTGAATAGCATATTGAATATTAAAAGCTGTCGGTGTTGCAGATAATACCATAAATTTTACCCATTCATAGTCCATAGTTCGTAAAAAATATACTGCCCCATTTGTTTGAATACTATGGTCAGAAGGATTATAAGTGTTAATATCCATCCATTGATCTCCAATGACCAGGTCTGCAGAATCTGCCATGTATCCTGAAAGAGGTTTTGTTGCATGATCAAATCCGGCCTCATTATCTACTGCGGCCATTACACCAGCAGCAGAGTTCATTTCTACTAGATAGGACATGTTTCCTGCCATAAATTTTAAATCATATGTCGAGACAAATTGCATAGACTCAAAATTGTATAACTGGGGTTTCAGATTTATATCGTCTGTATAGACTTCAATGCCAGTCTTTTTGTCATCATTTGAGTCTTCACACCCTATCCAGAAAATATTACTCATTAATAGTAGTGTTATTATTGTATTCTTCATTGGTTAATCCCTTTTAACTTTGTTTCAATTTCCATGTAAAAAGTACGTCCGACAAAAGGACCAAAACTTTGATCTGTTTTATCCAAAAAGTTTTTTACACCATAGGCGATTGTAAACTTTTTATTAATCCTAAATTTTCCATCATAATCGACCAACAGAAATGCGGATCTTTTATTGAGGTTTAATGTTTGGGAATCCACAATAAATTCGTCTACAGTATAGGACCCCGTAAGTTTTATTTTAAGTGCCGAAGACATCCACCCTTTTGGATGTTTATAACTAAATCGTACATTGGCCGAATGTACCGGTATATTCGGCACAGGCTCTCCAGTCATTAGATTTCGATTATCCGTAAAATTGTAACCCCAACTTGCCAGCCATTCGGATGATAAATTCCACCGCGCCTGTAATTCCAATCCCCGATAACTGACTTTATCAATATTTATATATGTAAACTGCCCCGGTGCCATCAAGGAGTCCACAATCATATGACTAAAAATATTACGATATAATATCACACTTACCAGATATTCTCTCGGATGATAATATTCTACTCCAACAGAAAAACCGTTGGACTCTTCAGGTTTAAGATTTGGGTTTCCTATTATCTGATATCCAAATTGTTGGTGGTTCCAATCAATATATTTATCCATGAATGATGGCATTCGAAATCCTGTTCCCCATGACCCTCTGAATTTCCACCGTTCCTTGATAGATATCATGGCTGCAACTCGGGGACTGATTACAGGTGAAATTTCATTATTATCATCTAGTCGAGCACCGCTGACCATTGTTAACCAGGGTGTTATTTTTTGATCCAACTGAAAATAATAACCCATTCTATTTAGTTCTCTTTCTCCACCACTTACTCTCTTATTGTAGAATATATCCTGCCATATTTCCGCCCCTAGGTTAACAGTTCTGTTTTCGGATATGTAAGTTGTACTAATTTCCAGTTCATTTTGAACCTCGTTTGTTTTTTCATTTTTTATTTCTACTCCCCAAGGTCTTTTTTGGATATAATTTCGTGAATACAAATCAGTTCTAACCAATGTAGTAAAATTCCAATTTGGATTTAATATCCAGGAATAGTCGAGATAATATGTAGCTTTTTTAATATCCGTATTCGCGATCATTAATTGCGTTTTGCTTTTTTCTAAATTGGAAAAAAATGAACCGTGAATTTTTAGTAAATGATGGTCATTAATTGGCCACACAATTCCATTTCTAAAGGATAATTTATTATACCAGTCCACATCAATATATTTAATAGATTTATCCACATTTACATCGAGGTAATCAAAATCAATTTGAATTTTGAGAGATTTCCAAGGTTGGAAAAAATTAAAACGTAGGTTTCTTTTCCCCAAATTACGATTAAATGGATTAAAAGAATTATTTTCACCACTGAAGCGTGTATATACAGACAAGGGTTTCGCTGACAATTTTCTTTGAGTAATAATGTTGATTACACCACCCATGGCCTCACTTCCATACAAGGAAGAACTTGGACCTTTAATAATTTCAACCTTATCGATAATAGCGGTGGAAATTTGATCCAGGGAATTCCGGTTATTGAATTTTCCAACCATCGGCTGACCATCGACGAGGACAAGAATATATTTTGAATCCATGCCCAATAAATTAACAATAGTTCCTCCCTCAACAGAAGTGCTCACCGATACACCGGCCCGTTGGTCTAAGAGTTCACCAAGATCTCTGGCACCAGAATCATTTATATCCTGACGAGAAATGACTTCAGTTGCAATTGGAACATTCTGATGGATTTTTCCTGTTCGGGTCCCGGTGACAACCACTGCATTCATTTGAAAAAACGTTTCTTCTAATTGTAATTCCAATGTCGTAGTGTATGGTGTTTTTATTTCTTGAGCTATTTCCTCAAATCCAATTGCTGAAACCAATAATGTATATTGTCCATCCGGAACATCTGATATTATAAAATGTCCATTTTTATCGGTAGCTGCTCCATAATTAGTATTCAGAAGAAATACGTTTACATTTTCTATGGGATGTCCGGAAGCGATATCTGTAATATTTCCTGATATACCCGAGATGGTATTTCCAGCAAGGATAGTAAAATCAAACAGGATGGTAATAATCAAAAGGATGTTAAGTTTTAGCATCAAGTAGTTTCAGTTGCTAGGATTATAAGATAATCAGGAGTTCTCCGTGCTGAGTAAATTGGTAATCAGTTGTTCAATATCAGCTTTATTGAGAGTACCGGACCCACCACTTAAAAACATAAAACCATGAAACAGACCGCCAATCGCTCGCATTAAAAAACCTGATTTAACCGGTGGAAACTCTCCCAGAGCAATTCCCTCATCCAATAATTCCTGTAACACTCTGTACATACGCTGTTGATAGGTTTTCCATGAAAGATTTCCCTCAGCTGAACTAGGCATATTTTGGGAAGCTGTAAATATAAAAGTGTAAAGATTTCTATCGGTAAGTGTTACTTCAACAATCTTATTTAATAATTTTACAAACTTCTCGCGAGGGCTACCTATTTCTTGGATAGTTTCGCCAAGTTCAGACCAAAGTGTTTTCCAGCCATTCTCCATAATTTGAGAAAAAACCTCCTCTTTTGAGGAAAAATAATAATAAAGGGTTGCCTTTCCAAACCCTGCCACTGAAGCAATTTCATCCATGGTGGCACCATCGATTCCTTTTTCCTGAAATACAGTTAACGCACTCTCAATAATCCGCTTTTTTCGTAACTCCCGTTCTTCAATTTGTCTTGGACTGATCATAAACCCGGCGTTTTGTTATTCGACTCCATAGTTGAAATTATGAATATCCATTCATAATGCAAAAGAAATATTGTAGAAATATAAATAGTTTAAATAATAAAGGCGTCTCCCGACGCCTTTATTATTAAGATTCCGAAAAGGAATTACTTCAGCAATACCAATTTTTTTACTTGTTTAAAACCTGAACCACTTAATTCATAATAATAGATGCCACTAGGCAAATTTCCTGCATTGAATTTGATGGAATATTCCCGGGAAAATAAGGGGTCATCCAATAGCGTCTGGACATGTTCACCCAATAGGTTATACACATTCAAAGCATATTGGCCCGGTTCTTCTATTTGAAAGTGAATTGTAGTGACCGGATTAAATGGATTCGGAAAATTCTGGGATAAACTAAATTTACCGGGTAATCCTGCCAAACCCTGATCATCTGTTGATACAGTAACAAGTATTAATGTGGCTTCGGAGGCAAAAACCGGCGGTAAGGCATCTACCGGATCAGGAATAAACGGAATGCCGTCTCCATCAGAATCTGATCCTGTTTCTCCAGTATTAGGACCTTCCCGTAGCTGCATACGATTGGCCACCGATTTAAAAAAGCGTGTGTAAAGAATCGGAGCATCGCTTTGATCACCCACCAAAGAAGCTTCTCTCAGGCCTCCGGTAATGACAGCAAAGTTAAAAGGGGTGTAAGTGGCCACGTTATTTCCTTCTTCCGTTCTGAAACTTTGGGAAGCAGAATCATAAAATTGATCTCTGAGGTAGGTATAACCATTATTGGCCCCATCCAAATAAGCAGTATTGTTGGTCGCCAGAAAGGCAGCATATAATCCCCGGGAAGCAGCCGCTTGTGATTCGGCTAACTTGGCTCCTGTATCAGCTCCAGCACCAATCACATAACCATTATAGAAACCACCGTTTGAATCCTGAAGACTATTCAGCAAAAAGGAAGCCTGAGCGTTCAACGCATCTAAAGCCATCGTTTCCAATGGAGTACCTGCAAATTCCTGGATAAATAAGTTTAAGGCCACCAAGGCATAAGACACATTCACCGTTTGAACTTCATTTCCCAATACTGGTTGGCCGGTAGACAGTTCAGAACGATCTACAAATGTCCCCTGGTCACTATTAAAGTGCATGGCCACCAGGTTTTGAAATATTACTTTGCTCGTTCCCTTCATCAGATCGAACGGACCTGGCATACCAGTAGTAGTCATATCTGCCGGGAACGGGTCACCATCAAATACGGAATGGTAAGCTAAATGAGCGCCATTCGAGGTGTTAGTCGGATCCATCATATTTTTAAAATTCAATGTCCCCCACAACAGAGATGTCTGATCAAATAACTCACTTCCCCAATCGGTTACGGTAAAGGAATCTGCCTTTGGTGGTAACATGGGATGAACCGTTGATTCAGTCACGCTAATTTTATGTGGGAAATACTGAATCCCATTGGCCGGATCATAATTGGGGAGGTCTATCATTCCCAAAGATGTTCCATCATAAGCAAGGGATGAAACAATAAATTTTACTTTATTGATTCCTTCTGCCGTCAAAACCATTCCAATAAATCCATCGAGGCCATCACCTCCATAATAGACATTTTTGGCTGGATCAAAATGGATGGAACCGGTGGAATCAGGAGTAATAACTCCGTCAGGATCAATTCCATTATCCAGAGAATCATGAAAAGCACTCAGCATATCCTGAGCCCAAAGGTATTGTTTCATTAAAGTTTGACCCATGGCAGCAGGATTCAGTGTTTTGTCCATGAGTGTACGGTTCCAGCGTAAGGATGAAAAGTCATCCCAGGAATAATGAGCTGGATCCACAACCTGGGGCAGGTGAGGATTACCACTAACGAATTCTGCAAACTGAGGCCAGGGATTGCCTGGAGGCATATGGTTGGTCAGCATGCTGAAATGCATAATGGTTTTCATTAATTCGTCATCTTCTTTAAACCCGTTGGTCATTCCACCTGTATACATGCCGTCAAAGGATGAATCCATTTCCATGGCTGCCATCTGGCTAATGATCGGTGCCCACATCATATGGAGCCCCATTCCAGACCGGGAAACGATGGTGCCTAGTTGGTAACGAGAGTATTCGTAGCTCTCAATTCCCATAACATAACTGATTGAATCGGGACTGTTTAGCACCATCGGATCTAGATCATCCAGATTATATCCAAGTGCTTCAGCGAAAGGTTCACCACTTTCATTGATTTCGTTTGCCAAAAGCATTTGTTCTACTGTTTCGTATATATCGGTATTGGTAATCTGAACCTGCCCCATCAGGGGGAGAGACAGAATCATCAAAACGATCCACATTCTATTAACGATTTGTTTCATGATTATTTCCTTTATATTGAATTCATGTTTCAAAAATCATTTCCGATTTTCAAGTGGAATTTTAAAATAATCCATTCAACTCCATTGTCCGGTATCAGACATATCCCCCATTTTACTTATTATGATCCATTTTACTATAAATATATGATTGATATGGGTTATCCTCACCGATGGTCAAATTAAAATGATGGTATATTATTTTTCTTCTTTTACTCGGTGTAGAACAGATGAAAAGAGAGATTTTTTCACCATGATGCTCCATGGTGATTAGAAAAAATCATAATTGAATGTAAGGTCTATCCATGGTGGCGGTGAGGGGGAGAGTATTAAATAAATAGTCCTGTTTTGGAAACGATAGAAAATATTGATCATAACAAGATTTAATAATTACATTACAATAACTACAGTAAAGTGTAAATGCAAGAGTGAAGGAACCTACCAAATTTAGATACCAGGCAGTTGCAGTGTTTGTGACCACTCTAATGATCATTTCTGTGGTCTATGCCCAACCCATCCAAAAAACCCGAAATATTTCCTTTTATACTGGAACAAGTATTCCGGTTTCCGGCCTGAATAATTGGTATAACCTGACACCGGTTATTGGGTTTCAGTTCACCTTAAGAGCTGATGAGGTAACAGAAACCATCTTTGAATTTCATTATCAGAAATTTAATCATGGGTCAATCGAAAACAGAAAATTCAATTGGGTAGTTGACTATAATGATTATTTAAGCAAGGACGCGAATGCTTATATGATCTGGAATGATTTTATTTTAAAAACTCGAAAAAATTTACCAGACAGAAGTTTTGATCTATCCGGGAAAAAAATTATTCCTTCTTTTTCTTACGGAATTGGTTTTTACAATTATACTCAGCGGGTGGAGGGTCTCATTTATCCGGGACAGTACAGTCAACCTTTGGATGAAAATAAAATTATGGATCCCATTATAGATCGGCGGGTAGCCTGGGGAGGTAATTTTGGGCTGGGTGGATATACATCTATTAATGAATCAATCAATTTTCATTTCGCCTTAAACTATCATATGGCGATTGGATATTTACGTTCATTTGAGGATTGGGGATTATTCGAAGTCGTCCCCCTTCAGTTTTTAACATTCCAATTGGGAATTGCATATAATTATTAACGAGGAAATAGTACAAAACAAGGAGAACATAATGAAAAAAACGATAATAGCTGTATTCACTTTCATAATTCTACAAACCACAATGTATGGTTGGCATGAGAGTTTTTCGGTAGATGCAACACCTAATCTTGCTGGGCAGGTTTCCAGTGACCTTACCTGGGTTTGGTGGGGTTGGGGAGGCATTGAAGTCACCGGCGGTGAACTGATTATGACAGTACCTGAACCCGGGACGGACCCATTTGATAATAATTCCTGCTGGCTACAGATTGATCAATCAACTGATCCAAACGCTGTGATTACACCAACCGATTTGGAATTGTGGATGAAAATAAAGGTTTCTACCACAGGAACTCCTACCGATGGAGATCAATTTCATATCGCATTAGCAATCGATCCTGATTTTCTGACTAATTTAAATGTATATACGGCTGCAGTTGTTCCTGTTATCAATGGTGTTGGAAGCTATTATTTTGCATTAGATCAGTTTGGAGGTCCGGTTACCAGCGAAGCAGTTGCTTATAATACATGGTTCTGGGAAAAAATCGTTATTAATGGGGATAGCGTTTCAGTCTGGACATTTGCAGATGGATCCTCACCCACCAACGAACCACAACATACTTTTACAACAGATAATGTCACAAACCCTGCTCCAATGCTTGTTCTGGCAGGTGTATTAGCGGATGACTCCAGTGCAGTCCACATTTCTGATGTATATTACAATGAAGCTCCAGTTTTGGGTATCGATGATAATCCAACAATCACCAATCAATATCAATTAAACCAAAACTACCCTAACCCCTTCAACCCTGTAACCCATATCAGTTATTTAGTTCCGAAAGCAGGTTTGGTTAAACTTGGTGTTTTCAACGTCTTGGGAGAAGAAGTAGCCACATTAGTGAATAACGTCGTAACACCTGGGCAACACTCTGTAGTATGGAATGCAGAGAATATGCCATCGGGATTATACTTTTATCGCATTGAAGCAAGCAGTTTTGCTCAAACTAAAAAATTGTTACTCATTAAATAATCAATTGGATAGGCTGCCCCCATTTTGGGGCAGCCTATCCAATTATAAACCGTGAATAAGATGACTAACGCAAAAAATGCGATCATAGCTCTTGCGATTTTCTCTGTTACCCTATCTTCTATTTTACTGGGTAGTATAACCGGAAAAATAAACGGACATATAAAAGATCAAAATGGACAAATCCTTTCCGGTGCAAATATTATCCTATCTGGAACAAATAGGGGTGCTGCAGCTGATAAAACAGGATATTTTGTCGTATTAAATGTGGCTCCGGGTACTTATACATTAGTTGCCCAAATGATAGGATATAAGTCAGTGACCATAAAAAATATTGTCGTATCTCCAGATCGAACATCCATTGTTGATTTTATCATGAGTGAAGAAGCAATTGAAGGTGAAGTCGTAGTCGTTTTAGCTGAAAAGCCTCGGGTGGAAGTTGACCGGACCTATAGTGAATATATAGTGAATTCTGAGGATATTGGACGATCCGTACTAGTGAAAAATGTGGAAGAACTCATTGCTCTCGAGCCAGGAATGGATATTAATGGCAGAGGGATGATTCGTGGAGGGGATATGAATTCTATTGCTGCCGATGTTGTTTATTATGTCGATGGCGTAAAAATGATCAGTAATGACGGATTAAGTCTTTATAATTATACCGGAGTGGGGAAATATGATATTGAATCCATTTCCATTATTACCGGAGGCTTAAGCGCAGAATATGGAAATGCCCAGGCGGGTATTATTAATATAGTTACCAAAGAAGGGTCAGATATATTTCACGCAAATATTGAATTCACAAACGAATTCTCAGGAAAACACCACTGGGGACCCAATTATTTTGATTCCCCGGAACATCGTGGCAATATGCGTTGGGACGATGAAACTTGGGTGGCAGAAATCGATAGTACCACCGGAGACCTAGTTCATAAAAAAATAGATTATGTCCAGAACTGGGGGTATGCTGTTCAGGGAAATCTAGCTGGCCCCATTACCAAAAACCTATCTTTTTTTCTCGGCGGTCGCACATCCAAAAACGCCATTCATGGAATCAGTCCTCTGACCCATACAGCTGATAATTTTAACGGCACATGGAAGTTATCTTTTAATCCACATCCAAAAGTTTCCATTAAATTGGGGGGATTGTATTCAACCAGTTGGGCCTTTAATTCTGGAGGTGGTACTGCAGGTATCAGGAGTACGGGAAAAAGTATTTTCTTACCAATGAATAAAGCTGCAGCGGGTAAAACAGTCAATATGGATCAAATGGATTATTTTTCATTTACCCATATGTTGAGTGAAAAAACTTATTATGAATTACGCATTTCAAACTCTGTGAATACTCAAACACCGGAAGATACTCCTGATTCTACAACGGGAATTCGTAAGGATAGTGATGACTGGTTTTACCTACCAAGGAAGATTAATGCGTTCGTAAAAGGAGAGCGGAAACGGTTCGGTGTTAAGTTTGATTTTTCAACACAATTGAATCAAAATAATTTTCTAAAGACAGGGTTTGATT
>CAYXMX010000031.1:0-21302 GCA_964466265.1 uncultured bacterium
CGGTAAGGATTGTGCGCCATCAATTATCGATTGACCAGTACGGCGCCAATTATTTCGGTAATACCAATAAGGGCGATTCACCCAAAACACCTTTTGACGGTCATGAACTAAAAATATTTTATGATAAATCTGTCGGTATTTTCGGTGAATCTATTTACCCTATTCTCTGGAATGGGCCCAAAAGTGAATAAAGTATTAATTATCCTATTCCTCACAGGTTTGGTTTCCGGTTCTGAATTGGAATGGAAAGCAGAATTCAGGTATCGATTGGAAACGAGTAAAAACGAATTATTATTCTCCGGTAGCCCCAGACCGTTGAATTACACTCGAAGCAGAATCAGTTTGAGGTTTAACAAAGGCCTGGTGACAGGATTTGCACAACTTCAGGATTCGAGGGTTTTGGGCCATCCAAACAATCAGGCAGGCTTAACAAAGTCCAGCAATCAAAAAATAGAATTTCACCAAATTTACTTTCAAGTAAATCAATTACTGAAACAAAACTGGACGATGGAATTTGGGCGGTTTGAAATGCCCTTAGGAAGTAAGAGATTATTTAGTGACAATCAATGGAATAATAACGGCCGGTCTTTCGAAGGGATTCATTCTTACAACCAGAATAAATTTGGTTCTTTACATACTTTTTATCTCATCAACCTGGAAAATGCAACAGATTCTACTTTGAATGAAAATGATGTTCTTCCACGTACAACCAGTGAAATCATTCAAGGTATTTATTTCACACCGTCAATAAAAAATCTACCATTCAGATTTATCACCCAGTTAAACGGTTATATTTATCGTGATGAATCCAAATCTGTGACCCCGGTAGAACCGATAAATCATTCCACTACAACCATGGGTTACCGGTTTTCTCTCAAAATATTTTTTCTGCAACTGGAAAATGAAATGGCCATCCAGAAAGGAAACGCCAATATGTCTAGTTCGCTAAAACATATTAACTCGAGAATGGAAATATTAAACATCCGGGCAGATTTAAGCAGGTTACCCATCATTGAAAATATCACTTTTGGAAAAGAATATTTATCGGGAAATAATGTTGCCACAGATAATCTGGATGGTTTTGCCAATCCCTGGGGAGAAGATCATAAGTACCATGGTTATTTCGATAGATTTTACTTATTTAATGATCATTCTCAACCTGGTTTGGACGAATGGAATATAAAAATGGAATTTTCTTTTCCCGGGCAAACAATGGTTAACATTCATTACCACGATTTTAAAGATGGAGTAAAATCAAATCCTCTCGGAACGGAACTGGATATTGTATCTTCTATAAATCTTGGTTTTGGTGGTGTACTTCAACAGGGATTTTCACGGTATTGGGAGGCAGATGGAAGTTCGCTGGATTATAGTTGGTTTATGCTGACGTTCATTCTGTGAGACTATTCAGATCGTCTCGTATTAAAACAAGGATAGCTGACTGAGGAACAATAAGATAATGATCATTTTCCACTTTGATTTCAATCGATGCTTTATTTAAAAATAAGGCATAATCTCCCAATTCTGCTTGGGTTGGAATGTATTTAATACTTCCATGGATTTCGGTCTGCCAGGGTTCATTTCCCAATTCTTCAGGATTTCCTACGGGAATTCCTGGACCAACTTCAACAATATAACCACCGCGAATTTCCTGTTTTTCAATGACACTGGAAGGGAGGTAAAGTCCTGCAGCAGATTTCTTTTCACCCTTCTCCGGTTGAATAAGAACCCGATCCCCTACTACAATAATTTCTTTTTTCTTATGACGCATAAAATAATTTTACGAAATTAACCTTTAGTAAATATATGCTAACAGTTAAATATATTGAAACAAAAGATGAGTACCGTTCTGCCCTTGCCATTCGGGAAGCTGTCTTTATTGTTGAGCAACATATAGACCGGAATGAGGAAATGGATCATTATGAAGATGTCTCCACCCATATCATCGCATTAATGAATAATCAGATTGTGGGAACAGCCAGATGGAACATGAGGGATGAAGGGGTCAAATTAGAACGATTTTCTGTTTTAAAACCATTTCGAAACAAAGGAATCGGATCTGCTTTACTGCAATTTTCACTTAATGAATTGAGTGAAGAATCCAATATTTATTTAAATGCGCAGGAAAAAGTTATTTCATTTTATGAAAAATATAATTTCAAGGGGGAGGGTAATCTTTTTTATGAAGCAAACATTCCTCATTTAAAAATGGTGTACCATAAATTCAATGAGGATTCGGATTGATTCACTTAGATATCACATACTACAGAATTAAGTATTGTGATCCTTTAACTCATATTTAAAAGCATTGTAGATTCACGGTATAATGAGCCAACAAGCATACCATTCATGACAGATTCCCTTTATAAACGTATGTTCAAACTGATATTACATCATTGGCCATACCTCTTGCTCTCCACGGGGGCGGCCTTGATTTATGTTCTGTTAAACAGTGCATCTATCTGGCTGACAGCTTCTCTCATTAATAATATATTAATGGATTTCAACAAATTGCTGGCAGATCAGGCACAATTAGCACAACAGGGGGCATTGTCAATCAATGAGCAACTAAAATTTTGGTCAAATGGATTAATATTAAGAGAAACACCTCAAGATACTCTTAAAGTGCTTTGCCTCATGATCCTGGCAGTATTTTTATCAAAAAATATTTTTCTCTATTTAAAAAATATATTAATGATGTTTGTACAAATTCACTTGATTACCGATTTAAGAAATCAACTCTATCAACATTTTCAATCTCTATCCCTTTCCTATTTTCATCAGAGAAAATCTGGCGAGCTGACTTCCATTATCATTAATGATGTATCTAATCTCCGTCGTGCCCTTGGAACCAGTTTCCATCAATTACTGGTTGAGCCCATTAATCTATTGGTCTTTTCGATTCTACTTTTTATCATTAGCTGGAAACTGGCCATAATGTCTTTAATTGTTATACCGTTGGCTGGGCTGACGATTATGGTCATCGGTCGGAGTATTCGCAGAAAATCAAAACGTACAGCCGCTAAAATCGCTGGAATAACAAATATCATAACAGAGACGCTATCCTCCATACGTGTTGTGAAAGCGTTTGGAATGGAAAATTATGAAATTCAACGGTTTTTTCAAGAAACGCGGCGATTTTATTTATTGGTGGTCCGTCGGGCAAAACTGCGTCTACTGGCATCACCCATTACAGAAATACTTGGTGTAATGATGGGTGTTTTAATGCTATGGATCGGTGGTTTGGAAGTGTTAAATGGGAAAGGATTAACATCGGAAGATTTTCTTCGATTTATTTTTCTTCTCTTCGCCATGATGGATCCCATGAGAAAATTGGGGAATGTTAATGTGGAAATGCAAACGGGCGCTGCTTCCGCTGAAAGAATTTTTAATATTTTAGACACGCCACCAACCCTATTGGATGGAAAGAGAGCTGTAGAAATAAAAACCTTTGAAAATGAAATTGCATTTAACAATGTTAATTTCTCTTACGATGGAACTGACAAAACCATTTTAAAAAATATTACTTTAACCATTAAAAAGGGTTCTATTCTTGCCCTGGTGGGTCCTAGCGGTGCTGGAAAATCTACTGTTGCTGACTTAATCCCGCGCTTCTATGATGTAACAGGAGGGTCGATTAAAATTGACGACTTGGATATTCGGAAAGTTTCTTTGAAATCATTACGTTCATTAATGGGTATTGTTACCCAAGAGACATTGTTGTTTAATGATTCCATAAAAGCCAATATAGCCTATGGCCAGAAAGATATGGATATGGATCAAGTCATTTCTGCCACAAAAGCAGCAAATGCACTGGAATTTATTGAAACCATGCCCATGGGCTTTGAGACAATCATTGGTGAAAAAGGAGTCAAACTCTCCGGAGGGCAACGACAAAGATTGGCCATCGCCCGCGCCATTTTGAAAAATCCCCCCATTCTCATTCTAGATGAGGCTACGTCTGCCCTAGACACTGAATCCGAGCGGTTAGTCCAAGAGGCCTTGGAAACACTCATGACGGATCGAACGGTCATTGTGATTGCCCATCGATTGTCGACCATTCAAAATGCAAATAAAATCATTGTTTTAGATCAGGGAGAAATTTGTGAGGAAGGTACTCATTCAGAACTGATTCAATTAAAGGGGCATTATAAAACTCTCTACGATAACCAATTTCGAAATTAATTTTCTGCATTAAGTTTTCATGCGTTCTAAACCGATTATTTCTTTTTTATATTTACACGGAATTCATCATTTATACCATACGGCCATGACAGCTATCGAATTATCCAACCTGCAAAATAAATATCAGATTGTGATGGTTTCATGTTCGAGCCATCATACAAAACTTCTCCAGAAAATACTGAAGATCTATCCAACACATCATATAATTATCAAGGAAATTCCACTTCCTTTTCGATTCAAATATCTGAATATTAAAAATAAATCCTATCCGTCACCAATTAGTACGATGCCAAAAATAGCAAAATTTCTTCGGGAAACAGTTGCCATTATTGCCACGTCCCATTCTACAGTAACATCTGCCAGGAAATATCGAATTACTCGACCCAAATTTATTTATCAATACCATGGGTGCGGAGATCGAAAATATGGGTTTGAACCGAATCTTGGAAAATACGATCTAATGTTGCTTCCCGGAAAATACCATCAAAACAGATTGGTAAATTCGGGGGTAATCCCCAAAGATAAAACAACTATTGTTGGTTGGCCAAAATTGGATTATCCAACGAATATCCTTGGATTAAAAAATAAATTATTCCGCAACAGGAACCCGATTGTGTTATATACACCTCACTGGGACCCCCGAATATCCTCATTCAGGAGTTGGTCAAGACCCATATTGAATTATTTTAAGAATAATCCAAAGTATAATTTGTTATTTGCACCCCATATTCAATTAAAACACTGGAAAATAAAATATAAATATGATTTAAGCTTTGAAGCCTATGAGTGTAACAATATCCATATCGATTTAGGGAGCGAAGAGAGTGTGAATTCTTCTTATTTAAGGATTGCAGATATTTATATGGGGGATGTAAGCAGTCAGGTATATGAATGGATTGCCATTAAGCCAAGACCCTGTATATTCATAAATGCTCATCATATTCAATGGGAAGATGATATCAATTATCGTCATTGGAAATATGGATTAGTTGTGGACGGTATTCAAGAATTAGATCTTGTGATTCATTCGATGAAAAAGATGGCATCGGCCATTGATTACCAAAAAAGTCAGATTCGTGATTATATTGATATTTCTTCTGAAAAATATTCTATCCGGGCTGCTAACGCCATTAATCATTTCCTTTTTGACAAAAAATGACAAAATTTGAATCAAATCTAAAATTTCTTCTGCGCATTACAAACCTAATGGAAAAAGCGTCAATTCCCTATTGGCTTGATTCAGGTTTATTATTAACCATCCGTCGGGATCAAACCATTGGCGATCATTTAAAGCATATGACTCTGGGTATATCCTCCGAACATTATACATTATTAAGAGAGTGTTTATCTTCTAAAATATCATTGCAGGTCCGAGAGGTGATGGACAAATCAGGTTTCGAGTGGATCAATTTTCCTGTGTCAAAAGTTATTGTTCGACCTGCATTTAAAATACATGGTTTTTCAGTTTCTCTGGAGATCATGATAAAGGTAAAGAATCAACATACCTACCGGTGGGTAAGCGGAATTACCTGTAAAGAAATGGAAGGCAAATTTTATAGTCATTGTGAGTCTATCTTTTTCCATCATCATTCATTTCCGGTTCCGGGTTCTGTTGATTCATACCTTGCCATACGATATTCGGAATGGAAGAATCCTATTCTTACTTGGGATAGTAATTTTGATGATGGGGCTCGGATTACTCTTGCGAAAGTTCGAACTCTTAACCGAAAATCCCGCATTCATAAGACCAGACAGTTTAAAAAAAATTATTTGACAGGGAAATTTTTGAAACAAACTGAATCGGTTCTGTTTGAAATAACAGCTTTTCTTGAAAAGAACCATATTCGTTATTGGTTGGATTTCGGGACATTATTGGGCATTTATCGGGATCAGTCATTAATCCCTTGGGATAATGATGCTGATATTAGTATTCACAGCGAGGATGTCCATGCTTTATTGAATGTCCAACATCAATTACCTTTTAAATATCGGTTAAGCCCAAGGTATAATTCATCCAGATGGCTTCCGGGGAAATACAGAGTATTTAAACTGAAATATTGGTACCAGAAGCCATTAAGATTAGTAAGTAGAAAAGAATTATATATTGATATTTTTGTTAAATATAAAGTAGGTGATTATTTCTACTGGATGGGAACTGGAACACCCAAACGGGTCAAAGCAGGCTATCATGATCGGTTGGAATCAATCGCCTGGAAAAATAAAGCATTTTCTATACCTTCTAATACAGATCAATATTTGACTGAATTGTATGGTAATTGGAAAATACCGAAGAGGGAATTTGATTCAAGCAGAGAAGAATGTACAATTTGTGATACGATACAATACCGGGAACAAATTTAACCAGGAGGGTAGAAGATGGACGATAAAATGCCGATGAAGTTTAATATCATTTTTACTCCCGGTATTGTGAAACATTTACGACTATTCATTATTAGTCTACTCAACCATTCGACTTGTATGTATCGCATTATTTCTAACGGATGTTCACGGAAAGAAGAAAAATGGTTGGAGACATTTTGTGAAATTAACTTCCGATTGGAGTATTATAAGCTCCCGGGTCATGAAATGGTTGAGCATAGCCAGGTGATCACCCACTTATTGACCCTGGAACAGGGCGAGTATTTTTGTTTTATGGATCCTGATATTATTGCATCGGGAGATTTCATGGAACCATTTTATCCATTATTGAGTCAATATTCTGGTGTTTTTTCAGGGACAGCCATCTGGCTAAATAAAGAAGGGCAGGTATTGCCTAAATCTGAAAAAGTGATGGGAGGAAGGTTTAATATAACAGAAGATGGATTTTGTTTAGGAAGTACCTTTTTTGCCATTTACCATTATCAAACAATTAATCAATATCTGAAACGCTCTCCAATCACTTTTGATAAATATAATTCTTGGGGGAAAATTCCTTCGGAATGCCAATTCAGATTGGGTAAAAATCAGTTAAGAATGAAACGATATGATACCGGAAAAATCTTAAACATTTTAATGCAATTGGATGGGGAGAAATTTGTGTTTTACGATTCACCCCATTTATACCACATAGGCGGATTATCTTCATTATTAGTGGGTCCCTTATCAAAAGTAAGGCACAGAGGGTTGGTTCGTGGATTGAACAAAATATCATCGCGGAAATATTTAAACAAATTGATTAAAGGGCAAACCTCGACAGAAACAAAATATATCCGCCGGGATGCTGCAGATTATTTTACTCATTTACTGGAAGCGCTTTTTGAAGGTAAAAAACTCCCGAAAATATTCAGGGTTCGTGATAAAAAGATATCTCGGGACATTCAAACGGCCAGCGAATTAATTATTACACTATACAACGAAAACAAAGAAATTTTAGAAGTTTAATGTGGTATTCAATCAATTGTTCAAATCTCATAAAAGAAGGAGCAATTCATTGAGAGGACATCAATGATTGGTAAGAATTCGTTTTGAATATTCTCCTGTTAGTCACGAAACCTTATTCTTTCTCAATCCTGGAACCTGTAGAAAAAGCAGGCTTGATTATGGGACATACGATAAATTGGTTTATCACAGGATCCGCCCGGGATAGAATGGAATCATATCGATTATTGAATAACCGGAAAGAAGTAAAGGCATTTAATCCGGATGCTGTCATTGTTCCCGGGAATGTTGTCCCCGATTATTGGCCCGGGTTAAAGGTGCAAATTTTTCATGGATTAGGAGAAGAAAAGCGTGGACATTACCGGATTACAAATTTTTTCGATCTTTATTGTACTCCTGGTCCTTTTTTAACCAAAAAATTTGAAGAACTTGCCTTAAGAAATCAAACATTCCTGGTAAAGGAAACCGGATGGCCAAAGATGGATCAATTGAAGACTAACAATCAGACAGATCGTAAGTTGGAACTCGGTTTTACCAAAGATGAAATGGTCATACTATATGCACCCACATTCAGTCCAAGGTATACCAGTGCAGAAACGCTTTTCTCTGCAATTAGAGAATTGGTTCATCGAGAGGACTACCGATGGTTGGTTAAATTTCACCCGCTAATGGATCAAAAATGGATTGAACGGTATAAAGAAATATCTGGAGAGAGGTTAAGAATAATGAATGCCGACGATATATTCCCATTGATGGAAGCTTCTGATCTTCTGCTGACCGATACGTCCTCCGTTGCTTACGAATATTTATTGTTGGACAGACCTATCATCACCTTTTCTGCTACAGCAAGGCACGATAAAGGAATAGATATTAATTATCCGGAAAAATTGGCCTCGTCTATTCAAGAATCTATCCGTCGTCCTGAGGCATTTCACGATCAACGTAAGGCTTATTTGGAAGAGTTGCATCCCTATTCGGATAGTCGATCTGCTGAGCGCGTGTTGAAAACGATCGAAAAAGTGCTGGACTCAGAAGAACTGAAGCAACTGAAAGTGAAAAAACCAAACTGGTTTCAAAAAAGACAAATCAGGAAATGGGCGCCATGAAGACTGTCTTGTTTGAAGTACAACATTTGTACTATTTACCTCAGTTTCTCCCGGTCATAGCAGAATTATTGGATAGAGAAAATTATTTAATATATGTCACATTGTCAATTTTGGAAGGAACAGAAAAGCAAAAAATATTTAAAAACTCTTTTCATGACCTGCCTGTTCAATTAATTAATGCAAAAACTGAAGAAAAGAGACAGGCAAAGTGTCGTGCTTTAAAACCAGATATTCTATTTGTTGGCAATACAGGAAAAGGGATCTTTCCGTTAACGAGCCATCCATTATCCATTATGATTTATCATGGCATTGGGTTGAAATTATCTTACTACAAAGATGCATCCCCTCATATTGATATCTATGCTGTTGAATCGCAAGATCGATTTAATAAAATGTTATCCATGGGGTTTCAGCAAGAGCAGTTGGCCTTGTGTGGATTTACAAAACTGGACCCATTGGTAAAATCGAAACAAAGGAAAAAGATAAATTTTGGTCAGCATTTTGGATTTAAAAACGATAAAAAAATTGTTTTTTATGCTCCCACATTTTATCCATCTTCGATTGAAAAAACGATTAACATATTCATGAACTCTGAATTTGACTTTAATTTAATCTTGAAATTGCATCAGTTTTCATGGCAATTAAATAAATACCATCATCATATTGAAATAGCCCAAGAATTAAGCAACAACCAAAATGTTTATTTAATTGATGAATCAGAGTATAATATTCTTAGTTATTATTCAGTCAGCGATTTGCTGTTAACCGATATTTCCTCTACCATGTTTGAATATTTATTTCTGAACAGACCAATTGTTCAATGCCTCGACTTTACTTTACGCAAACATCATCAATTACTGCCATGGCTAATTAACCAGCGTTTGGATCTGGAGAGAATGAGAAATACGAAATTCACAACCCGGGTGGACCATGTGCATCAAGTCATTGGTTCAATCCAGGATGGACTGAACTTTCCCAATCGGTTGAATGTTCAGCGTGAGAAAGCGAAAGAAGAATTTCTTTATAAAACAGATGGAGCAGCTTCTCGGAGATTGGTAGATTTTGTTGAAGCAAAGCTAATGGACTCCTCTAAATAAATCATTAAATTCACCACCTTATGAAAGCAATTATATTAGCCGCAGGCGTCTCCCGGAGACTTTATCCCATTACGGAAGCGAATCCAAAATGTCTATTAGATATTGGTGGAAAAACCATTTTGGAGAGACAATTAGCGTCTTTGAAAAAACAAAACATTAGCAGAATAACTATAGTGCTGGGTTATTACCGTGAAAAAATAATGGAGTTTATTTCGGTAAACTTTCCTGATTTAAAAGTGGATTATATCGTCAATCAGCATTTTTTTGAAACAAATACTGCCCACTCAGTTTACCTGTGCAGAGAAAGTTTACAAAATGATGATCATATATTAATGAATGGAGATGTCTTATATCCACAAGAGTTATTAGATCAGGTTATCCGGGATAAACATAGCACTGTTCTGGCAGTTGATGTGAAAAAATGTGGGCAGGAAGAAGTGAAGGTCATTGAGGGGGCGAATAACCGAATTGTTGCTATTGGGAAAAAATTGGTCCCTGAAAACTGTCTCGGTGAGTTTATTGGAGTCGCCAAATTTTCTAAAGAATTTAATCAAGAATTTGCAGATTCTCTGGAGAAGTTGATCAACGCTGGAGGGAAAGAAGATTATTTTGAAGCAGCTATCGAATATATTATTAATAAACATCATGTTTATTTTACTGATGTTTCTAAACACCCTTGTCTTGAAATTGATTTTGCAGAAGACCTTGATAATGCACGATCGATTGTCGCAAGAGAAAAAGCCAGCCTTTCCTAAATATTAATGGCAAATATCTACCCCTTTAAAGGGTGGCGATATAATCAGCGCCACGTATCCGAGATGAGCGACGTCATTGTTCCGCCTTATGATGTAATTACACCAGCCGAGCAAGATCGATACTATGAAAAATCACCCGATAACTATATCCGCGTCAACCTGAATCGAACCCCATCAAATGAAAAATATACTGATGCAGACCAAATCTTACGACAATGGAAAAAGAAGGGTATTCTGATTGAAGAATCTCAAGAAGTCATTTATTTGCTTTCTCAAACTTATTCCCATGATGGGGAAGATGTTGTAAGAGTGAGTTGTATCTGTGCTTTGGAGCTGAGAGATCTGGGCGATACAGTCCTGGCCCATGAGCAAATCATAGAAGAACATTTAAATGACCGTTATCAGGTCTTGGAATCCACTCAAGCCAATACAGGGCAAATTTTTATCAGTTATCAAGATAAAGAAATGGTTCTGGAAAAAATATTTGGTCAATTAGATGATCTTCCGTGTTTAGATGTGATTTTGGATGAAATTCAATATAAAATATGGCCGGTTTCAAATCCGGAACTCATTAGAGAATTTCAGTTAAGTCTCTCTGATAAAGACCTGGTGGTCCTTGACGGACATCATCGATATAAAACGGCTTATAAATATCATAAGCGTCATCCTGAAATTAGCGGGTCGGACCGGATTATGGTTACATTGGTCAATAGCAGCGATCCAGGTATGAATGTGTTACCCACCCACCGTTTATTATCCAATATAAATAATTCTCTTCAAGAAATAGAGAGTGGATTAGTCCCAAATTTTTCAGTGGAAGAAATGAATATTGAATCGCTCATATTACATATGGAGGATGGAAGTGCACCGAAAGGGACCTTTGGATTATTCTATAGAGAAAGTAATACTGGATTATTGTTAAATTTCAGGAACTGGGATCAATTAAAAAAAGTATTTAATGATCGGAGTGAAGCATCTCAAAAGTTGGATACAAATATCTTGCATCATTTTGTATTAAATGAGGTTTTTGGAATTGATACAACGAATCAGGAAAAATTGAAAAATCTCTCATATATGCGCGGGAACAAACCCACACTTGAATTAATAAAAGAAGAATCGGGATTTGATGTTGCTTGCCTTCTTCAGCCTCCTTCCTTAGATGAAATCTTCTCTATTGCACATGCCGGAGAAACGATGCCCCAAAAATCAACATTCTTTTTCCCGAAAATATACTCAGGTTTGGTTACTCGCTGTTTTGGAAAATAATAAATGAAACGAGGGATACCATGTCATTATTAAAAGAGAAACTATCAGAAAAAATTCCTTTATGGAAAAAGGATGCTGTCGAATTAATTAAAGCTCATGGTTCATTGCAAATCGGAGAGGTTACTCTTGGTCAGGTTTATGGGGGAATGAGGGATATTAAAGGTTTTGTATGTGATACTTCATCTGTTTCTGCTGATAAAGGATTGATCATTCGAAATCATCCACTTTTGGAAATAACACATTTATCGCCGGAAGAGGTGTTTATTCTATTGCTTACGGGAGAAATTCCTTCGGAAGAAGAAGTAAAAGATTTACAGTCGCAGTATAAAGAGGAAGCTGAAATTCCTCAGTATGTCTGGGATATTTTACGAGATATGCCTGCCGATTCTCACCCAATGGCCATGTTCAATACGGGTATATTGGTGATGCAGCATGAGAGTCAGTTTGCTCATCAATATCAATTGGGGATCTCCAAGGATAAATATTGGGAATATATTTTAGAAGATGGGATAAAATTATTAGCTAAACTACCTGGATTGGCTGCTGGTGTATATCGAATCCATTTTGATAAGGGAGACCTCATCGATTATGACTCCAATTTAAGTTGGGCGGCAAACTTTGCCCATATGACAGGGGTTGATGATCCCACCGGATCATTTAAAAAATTAATGGAACTCTATTTAATGCTTCACTGTGATCATGAGGGGGGGAATGTGAGTGCCTTCGCGGCTCATACGGTTGGTTCTGCTTTATCAGACCCATATTTCTCTGTATCTGCAGGATTAAACGGATTAGCTGGACCTCTCCATGGATTAGCCAATCAACAATGCTTAATGTATGTTTTAGATATTTATAAACATTTTAATGGTGTCCCTAGTTCAGATGAATTGACTCAATTCTGTTGGGACCGTTTAAATAGCGGACAAGTCATCCCTGGGTACGGTCATGCTGTTTTAAGATGCCCCGATCCGAGGTTTTCTGCTTTCATTGATTTTGGAAAAAGACATATCCACGGAGATGATATTTTCAATATTGTTAAACTATTATTTGATGTGGTTCCCCCAGTGTTACAGGAACAGGGAAAAGCAAAAAATCCCTGGCCAAATGTGGATGCTGCCTCAGGATCTTTGCTGTATTATTATGGTTTGAAAGAGTTCAAATTTTATACAGTACTATTCAGTGTTTCCCGAGCCATGGGGATGATTGCGCAAATGGTGATTGATCGGGCGTTAGGTATTCCAATTACCCGTCCAAAATCTGTTACAACAGAATGGCTGAAATCTCAGGTTTAGCTATTTTGTGAATAGAGTCACCTCCCTGATAATGGGTTTACTCATTATTACCCATATATCAGCTTCCGATATTTTTCAGTCCGTCAGAGTGTGGAATCCGGAGTCTTCTACGTTGCAGCAATTGCATGAATTGGGAATCCCTCTGGATCATGTCCAAATAAAACCTAAAATATATTTAGATATCATTGCATCTCAGGATCAGGTATCCCGATTATTGGATCTAGGGATTCAATACGATATGTTAATACCTGATTTAACACAGTATTATTTGGATAATAATATTCCTGAGACCCAACGGGAATTTCAACTGGGATCCATGTTGGGGAATTATACATTTACGGAAGCTGTAGCCAAAATGGACTCGTTATCTATTTTATTTCCCAATATTGTTTCCCCAAAAGATTCTATCGGTACATCCATTGAGGGACGGACCATTTGGGCATTGAAAATTTCGAATAATTCCAGTTTGGATGAAAATAAACCGGGAGTATTGTTTACCGGACTTACCCATGCTCGGGAACCCTTGGGAATGATGAATCAATTTTATTTTATTCAGTGGCTCTGTGAGAATTATGATATCAACGATACAGCGAATTATCTGGTGAATGAAAGAGACATATGGTTTATTCCTGTGTTAAACCCCGATGGCTATGTTTATAATGAATCCATTGCTCCAAATGGGGGTGGGATGCACCGTAAAAACAGAAGAGATACCGGCTGCGGAATCGGTACACAAAGGGGAGTTGATCTGAATAGGAATTATGGATACGAATGGGGAGTGGATAATTCCGGATCATCTCCAAATGCCTGTTCAGCTGTATTCAGGGGAGATTCCGCTTTTTCTGAACCGGAAACCCAGGCGGTTAGAGATTTCATTATTAATCATAATTTCTCCAATGTGCTTCACTATCATTCTTATTCCAATGTGTTAATTCATTCATATGGAAACGGTACCCTGCCGGCTGAACCGGATTTAACGACCATTCGTGAAATAGGCAGGGAAATGACGAAATTGAATGGATACAATGTTGGAACAGGCTATGAAACCATTGGCTATGGCGTGAATGGAGATGCGGTTGATTGGTCCTATGGAGATGCAGGGCTTATTTCATATACCCCGGAGATCGGCTCTTACCAGGATAACTTCTGGCCACCGGAAAACAGGGTGATTCCACTCTGCAAAGATCAATTATATGCCAATCAAATATTTTCATTTATCAGTGGTGCCGATTATGATCTTTACCATTCAACCATCCTTTCTCAGGGAAATGATTCTTTGAGCCTGCAACTGACTATTCAAAACAGAGGATTGAAAAATTCAGATGGTGATGTGGTCGTGGATATTACCGCTTCGGACCCTGATTATATTTTGAACTACAACGGGATGATTGGATCATTAACTTCCAGAATGTTAACGGATTTACCCTTGAATATCACCACGACGGATTCATTAGTGAGCGGTGCGGAATTAAGTCTCATTTTGTCTATTCATGATAACAGCAGTTTTATCGCCAGGGATACACTCATAATTATTATGGGGAATCCAAGACGATTATTTATTGAAGATGGAGAATCCAATCTCTTAAACTGGACGTCCACCGGAGAATGGGGAATCATTTTATCTGACCCCAATACAGGAAACCATTCAATAACAGATAGTCCTTCAGGAAATTATAGCTCAAACAGTACTACTTCTATTACACTCAATCAACCAATCCACTTTGGTGGAATTCATCATCCATCCGTTCGATTTTCAGCCAAGTGGGATATTGAGAGCCAGTTTGACTTTGTCCGGTTCCAGATATCCACCGATGGGACTCAATGGACTTCATTGGAAGGACTATATACTGAAAACGGTGCAGGACAGGGAACTCAAATACTTGGGGAACAGGGATACGATGGTCAGTCAGACTGGATCAATGAAGAAATTGATTTAAGGGATTATTCGGGAGAATCTGACCTTTATTTTCGATTCATTCTGACGTCCGATTCATACGTCAACGGAGATGGTTTTTATTTCGATAATCTTCAGATATCCGGATATATGGACTATGAGCCTGGAGATGTAAATATGAGCGGTAATTTGGACATTTTTGATGTTCTCTCCATTGTAGATATGGTATTAAGCGGCAACGAATTGAATCATTACCAACAGATGATAGGTGATGTGAATAATGATAGTCATGTGGATATGACTGACGCCATGACATTAATCAATATAATAATATCGTTATGAACAAGTTATTACTAAAGATTTTCCTTGTGAATATTTTATTAATTGAAATAGTTAATGCCGATAAAGTCTGGATATTTTTTCAGGATAAAGGGATGGATGACGGGCAAACCATTAATCTGTCCGATAAGTCGTTATTAAGAAGACAAAAAGTTGGTCTTGGGTATACAAACTATGATCAAAAGATTTCCTCGAATTATTTAGAATCAATCCTTAAAACCGGTGTAACTGTCGTACATAAAAGCAGGTGGTTAAATGCCATCTCTGTTTTCGGAAATGAGGACCAACTTGATATAATCAGGCAATTCTCATTCGTAAAAACGGTCCGTCCTGTGGCTCGATTCATCAATAATAGGGAAGAGTTTAAAACACCCTCTTCCTCTCGTGAAAGAATGACAGCTGATTCTTCATTTTATGGGTATGCCTGGGGGCAACTTGAACAAATAAATTGTCAAACGGCCCATGATGCCGGGTTTGCAGGCCAGGGGATAAGAATTCTGATATTGGATACTGGGTTTAACACAAACCATGTCGCCTTTGATTCATTAATGATAATCGATCAATGGGATTTTGTTAACAATGATGGCCAAACGGCCAATGAAACAGCCGATGAAGATGCTTTTGGTCAACACAATCATGGAACGATGGTTTTTTCTGCTATGGCTGGTTATGATCCGGGAAATTTAGTCAGTCCGGCATATCGTGCAGAATTTTTACTGGCTAAAACTGAAAATGTCGCCACTGAGACCATTATTGAGGAAGACAACTATGTGGCCGCATTAGAGTGGGGGGAAGCTAACGGAGCAGATATTGCATCTTCTTCTCTGGGCTATTTAGATTGGTACTCTTATTGTGACATGGATGGAAATACAGCCGTTACAACCCAGGCAGTGGATATTGCAGTAAGTTTGGGTATGGTTTGTGTTACTGCAGCGGGAAACTGGGGGACAACCAGCCCACCGCCCAACCCCTGTGATACTCTTTATTACTATATTTCAGCTCCAGCTGATGCAGATTCGGTCATTTCTGTCGGTGCGGTTAATCAAGATGGCAATATTGCTTCTTTCAGTTCACATGGCCCGACTTATGATGGTCGAATCAAACCAGAAGTTTGTGCCCAGGGCGTGAGTACCTGGTGTGTGAATCCCAATTCAACGACTGCTTACCGAACTGCCAGTGGAACGTCTCTTTCCACTCCTTTGGTTGGCGGTGCTGTTGCGGTCATTCTCAGTGCCCATCCAGACTGGACTCCCATGGAACTTCGTGGTGCCTTAATAGAAACATCTGATCGATTTGATACTCCCGACAACCGTTATGGTTATGGGATCATTGATGTCATGGCAGTAATTGATTACGAAACGGTAAGTGTTGTTGAGGAGAATATTCCAGATCAATATTCCATCTTAAATGTATACCCAAACCCTTTTAATCCATCAACATCCTTTCAAATTAACCTCATGAATCCCGCTTCAGTTAAACTTGAAATATTTGATATTTCTGGCCGATCAGTAGAAACATTAGTAAAGAGAGCGTATTATTCAGGAGAATTCAAAATTGAATGGAATGCCAGCGAGAACCCAAGTGGACTCTATTTCGTCAACATGACCGTCGGAGAACATCGCATAACCAGGAAAATTTCACTTATAAAATAACTTCCCTTTTGCGAAAGATATTACTTGCCTATCGTTGTATAATCTCAGAAATTTAGTCTTGCCGTCTCTTTCCTCATGAACAGATATTACAAACTCATACTCACTTTGGGCATTTTGTCCCCCATTCTGCTGTTATCTTCAGCAGAAAATGAGCATCATTCTCTCAGGTTAGAAGCGTATAGCGGCCCCGAATCCATTCTGCTAATTTGGGATCTCCCTGAAAAGGAAAATATCGCGTCTATCCAACTACTCCGTAGTAGCGATATGATGTCATCCTATGAAATCATTGATTTGGATGATATGATTACCGATCGGTATTTAGATAAACATTTGGATCGAAGAGACCTTTTATTCTATCGGGTGGTCATTGAATTAAACGATGGATCCGAATATTCAAGCCCTCTTGAAACACCCGCATTGGCCAGACCTCTTGGTTCAGGTGAAACAGATAGGCTCATGGAGTCGATCAAAGATAAATACCCCGTGACTATTTCTTCTTCAAATGAAATTGTTGATGTTCACTCGTTCAATAGTGCATTAATCCATGATTACCTGATTAAACACATTTCCATCAAACTTGAAAGTATTCTAGTATTGCAAATGTTTCTGCAGATGGAGGATGTTCATTTCTCATCATTTATCAATGAATTCAATTTGAACGATTTTAATAAGATAGAATTTCTGTTTAATGATTATTATGTTAAAGAAATTAATGAATATATCCGTGATTCATATGAGACATTGGAACCCCTATTTCGTCAAAGTGTCCTCTTGTCCCCCGAGGAATGGAAAATCGCTGAAGAGGATGTATTAAATATAGTTAATCAAAAATTGGAGGATGGAAAACAGATTTACAAGGGGGATCAAGCTCTGTTAGAATCCCTTCCCGGCGTTAGAATGACGGGGATGGTAAATGATGGAGAAAATATCAAAGTAGATCTAACTCCATTATCCAATCAAATATCCATTGTTTATTTAAAAAGTGATAATGAGTCCATTGAAGGGATTCTGGTAGATAGTTCAGCGACCGTCATCATTCCTGAAACCTGGAACCATATTGAATTATGGATCAATGATATGATGGTTCAATCAATCCCTTTATTACATGAGATAGGGGCTTTAACAATATCATTAGATGGTCAATGCATTTTTCAGGATGAAGTCCAGTCTACACGAACCATGAAATCGATTCCGGATTATTCATTTGAATTGAATGAGATTGGTTACAATTTCACCGATAAAAAGTTTAATGTTGAAATGGCGGGCTACTCAGACGCATTTACTGAAATGGGAGTATTTTTTAACGATTCATTGCTGTTTGAATGGAATGTTTCACCCAAATTAAATGTAGTCTACATTGATTCCAGTTCCATTTTGCCAGACAACCTTCAATTTGGTTGGCTTCATTTATGTGAGTACGTGGATGATCAGTGGGTCATTGTGGAAAGCTGCCCCTTAGATCTCAACCAATCATTTCACCGGGGAAAAGTCCCTGATCTGGGAACCTGGAGTGAAATATCTTTCAGGACATTTGGAGTAACGAATGATATAACGCAAAACACTGAATCAAAGGAACTCATCCCTGAAATATTTGCTTTATACCAAAACTACCCCAATCCATTTAATTCCACGACAAAGATTAAATTTGATTTATTGGAGGAATCAGTGGTGAGTCTCTATGTTTCTGATGCTAGAGGTCGAAAGTTAGAGATATTTTTAGATGATGTTTTTCTGGTGAATGGGATTTATTCATTCAATTGGTCTGGTGAATTCCATTCAAGCGGTGTTTATTTTATTACACTGGAAGCACAATCTGGTGAATATTTACCAGTTGTTATGAGCAGAAAAATGATATATTTGAAATGAAAAAAAAAGAGGTAAGCTTATGCAGGATACACAATTTGATGATGAATTAGCTCAAATGGATGAATTAGAGCAGGCTGAATCGTGGGGGATTGAAGAGGGAGTGACTCTGGATGATCCTTTATCAAGTTTAGAATTGTCCAAACCCATTATCGTATCAAAAGGATCATCTTTGAAAGATGCAGTTAGAAATCTGCAAAAACGCTCTATTGGGTGCCTTCTCATCGAAGATAAAAGCAGGCTAATTGGGATTATGACGGAGAGGGATATTTTATTGAAAGTCACCGGAAAGGGAATGAACTTTGAAAAAGAAATGGTGGATGATTTTATGAGTCCCAACCCTGAATATTTGAAAATGGAAGACTCAGTAGCCTATGCTCTGAATAAAATGGTCGTGGGTGGATTCAGGCACGTTCCCATCGTAAATAATCAAAAAAAATCTGTTGGTGTTGTTTCTCTGATTGATATTGTTCAACAAGTTGCTCACACGTTGGGGGATAGGGTATTAAACCTGCCCCCACTACCACAAAGAAAAGGATTTGACAGACCCGAAGGCGGTTAATGACCTATAAAATATTTGTTCTTTTTATTGCACTCTATTTGAGCGGTTGTGCCACCCATCCAACGGTTAGCACTACCCGAATGGAAGTAGGTGAAAAAAAATATGGCTGGAGCTGGTCTGCGGAAAACGTCTTTCCCTATCTTTGGTATCGTTACGGTTTATCAGATAAAAGCGATATCGGCCTGAGAATCGGGTTACCCGTTTATGGAACAGGAATTGATTATAGCAGACTCTTATATTCTAAGGAAAATAAATGGGACATCCTGAACGTAGCCTGGAGTTTGAATCCAAATTATAATTCTGATTTTACCTATTATAAATTCAAGCAAAGACCGGGACGCGATGATCGACAAGGTATCATCTCCTGGTGGGGATTTCGATTAATGTACATTTCGAAAGGGATGATTAATGGGTCCAGCACCCGGATCGGTTTTTTGCTCGGAGGACAGCCCAATCAGAAGTGGGGGTATGAAATTGGATATAACCACGATTTTAATTCAATGCCCATAACAAACCTTTTTGATTTCAAATGGAATGATACATTGAAAAATGATCCTAATCTTAACAGACGTTATGGGGATACACCTCACACAGATCCGGCTTCCGGTTTGCCTACAGAATATTCCCGGTTAACGGGCATTTCTTTTCGCATCTTCGTTAATCTGGGTTTAAAGTCCACAGATAGGAAAAAATAGTTTACAGACTCAATTAACCATGACCAATATGAAGTTTGTTCAACCTCAAGAGGTGAATGGAAAAGAACTAACATCTATTCTTTCTGATTTATTCAATCAGACAGTAAAAATACATTTCAAAGGGCCCTCGGATCATCATCCGATTATTCTTCTGAATGGCGTGAAAAATATCCTTGGGGATAATAGAGAAAAACCTTCTCAACTTCTCCTCGATTTTACCCATGATTATATTCACAGTTTCCCTGACCGGAAGGACGATGAAACCAAATGGTCTGATTTTACGTCACAAAAGAATGGGTTAACTGTTTTTACTGATGAAGTTGAGCTTGCGGTGATGGAGAGACAACGGAAAAGGGCAGAAGGGGAAATTGCGAAACAAATTTCTGCCTCCCACCATTCAATGGCTATTCTTGAATTGCTGGCTGAATTGGCTTTTCATAACATGAATGAACTGGGGCTTTTTACCTTTCACTGGCTTCGCAGTTTTTATTTTCATCAGGATGTTCAGTTATTATGGCCCTATTCAATTTGTATGTTATCTGAGATTTTTAAAGCCCGACTAACTCCTGTGCAGGAAGTCATTCACTATCCTCCTGATAAAATATTACCCAAAGTGCTAGATCCTCTTCATCTACCCATTTTACCACTATTTTCTGTCACATGTCGGTTATGGGACGGAGATTATGTGAGGATAAAGTCTTTTAAAAAAGCCATTTCAGGTTGGTGTTCAAACCAAAATATTAATCCGACAACTGGCGGGTCGACTTCATACGCAGACATCGTTAATTATATTCAAAACGGAGGAACGTATTTTATAGATCTGGGTGAAAGGATCATCAGAACTTTTTATCAAAATGAAGCTATCAATAAAATGATTCAGTTGGAAGCATTACGGGGATTGGTGAAAATTTCGGGACAGGAATCGTTACCACAAATAGCAAATTGCATTAACTTTGTGATGAAATAAAATGAAGATTGGACCTTACACCTTGTACAGCATTGTGACCAGTGAATTTGCACTGGATGGAGGAGCCATGTTTGGCATCATCCCAAAACCCCTGTGGGAAAAGCAGGCACCTGCCGATGATAAAAACAGGATTACGATGGTGACCCGTTCCTTGTTACTGGTGAGTGACCAACACAAAATTATAGTGGATACAGGGAATGGATCCAAATGGCAGGAGAAATTTAAAGATATTTATGGGATCAATCTGGAAA
>CAYXMX010000032.1:0-20880 GCA_964466265.1 uncultured bacterium
GAAAGATATTGATCGCTTGTGTGATAGTTTGGTAAAAACAGTTAAGTTCATGGGTATTCGGGATTAAATATGTAAAACGTAATCTTGTCCATTTATTTTGGATTACGTTTTAAATTATTATCATTAATTCTATAGAGAAATTGATCAACAGAGGTTCATATGACTGAAAACAATACTGAAGATAAAAAATATAAATATTTAATTACCATGAGATGGTACATTGAAACAGACGAAGATCTAGTGGCAGGATCACCGGAAACCGATGAAAAAATACTGAATTTGTTGCGTCATAAAGAAGATGGCAGAGAAAGTTGCTCCCTGTGCCCCACCCGGAATAATGAAGGATATGCCATATTAAATTATCATTATTTCATGGGAGATAAAAAACCGGTATATATGTCTGTAGATAAAGTAAAAGAATAGTTGTAAAAGAGAATATATATAGATGACGACGATTCAAATGGAAGATTTCCTTGATGGAGGGATATTAAAAGAGAAATCGTTTCGCCAGCGGGTGGATGAAATAGACTGGTCCCAATATAAAAACGACCGTGTTTTAATTAGAGGGTGTTCATCCGTCCCCATTCCCACATGGGCTTATTTAATTTTAACTGCACGGTTGGCTCAATATGTCGATCGGATTTATTTTGGAGAGCTGCGGTCTGCTGTGAAGATATTTGTTAGAGGGAAAAAATAATGATGTCTAATGATCGTGTAAGTTGGGAAAAATACTTTATGAATATTGCCAAGGAAGTGGCAAGTCGTTCCACATGCGACCGGAAAAATGTGGGGGCTGTCATTGCCCGGGACAAGACCATTCTTTCCACAGGCTACAACGGTTCCATCCGCGGTCTGCCCCACTGCGACGAAGCGGGACATGAAATGGTGGACGGTCACTGTGTCCGCACCACCCATGCAGAAGCCAATGCAATCGCTCAAGCAGCCAAGAATGGTGTTCGCGTAGATGAAGCAGAGATATTTATTACAGCTTCCCCTTGTTATAATTGTTTCAAACTCATTGCCAACGCAGGAATAAAAACCATTTATTATGATGAATTTTACCGGGATGAACGTATCCTGAAACACTCCCAAGAGGCTGGAATTAAATTAGTTCATTTAGACTGATGGAATGATTTTGGGAGTCCTTTGCGCAAGTTTTTTTACTTCCGCAAAGTTGGATCCCGATCTCGAATGAAAGGAAGAATGGGTTGGTGGATGAGTGGGGCGAATGGCAAATGTATCCAAAAATAAACTTTGCGGAAGTGGAAAATTAACTTAAAAAGTTTTTATTCAATTTTTCCTGTTTTCCGCCTTGGGAAATTTTATCAGTAAGATCAAGAAAGAGTGCAGGACTAGAATGATTTTCTGTCTGAATCCGCCAGTGGGCGGATGAGTTTAAAATTATTCCCGGAACGATGACGCTGATTGGTAAAATTATCCACAGCGACTGTTTCTTTTGCAGTCATTTTCTTTGCCTCAAAGAAAATGGCGCGGGTGTGATGACGAACAAAACAAAGAAGAAGCTCAAGTGTTTGTTGAATATTGTAAGCTTAAGATACTTCTCCTGACACTTCGTGTCATCATCAGTATAACAAATAATTTATCTGTTATTTCCTCTTTTGGTGTTTCTGTGACGAAAACCTTCATAAAGTAATTCATTCATTAATCAAATCAGCTAACGTCTTCCGTAGTGTATTTAATTTAAATATTCTTTCCACATGACCGTGATCTTTCAGCCATTCTGTGGTTTGAAAATCTCTGCTCGTTTTATGACCGGTATACTGTTCAATAACCCGCTTACCGGAAAAACCAATACTTCCTGCATGTTCTTCAAATAGGCGTATTCCTCTTGACCCATAACCAATGGCCACACCTCCGAGAGTCGGGTCTGTTATTAATGTAATCACTTTAAGGCCTGCCCGTTCGACTCTGGTTAATGCAATATGGGCTTTGGGAATCCCCACCATGGATGAACATCCCTCGTGCATGCGTGCCCCACCGCCACATGCCTGAATCACCATCGGTAGATTTTTATTTATGGCTATTTCAGCTGCCCGCCAGATTTTTTCCGCAGAAGACATACAATATGAGCCACCTAAAAACCCAAAGTCATTTCCAACATAAACAACGGGACAACCTTCTATGGTTCCATCACCGGTGATCATAGCAGTCATTAAGCCGGTCTTTCTCCTGGTCTCGGCTAATTTCCCCTCATATTCAGGAAAACCAAGAATATCTTTGTCAATGATTCCAATGGTTTCGGGATGTTCTTTAAAAGAAGAGTTGTCTAACGCATAATGAATATAATCCCAAGCAGAGAGCCTGGCATACCGCCGTGAACAAACAGGACAAACAAAATCATTCTCTTCCAGCTCACCGTAGCTTTGAGGATCATAAACCCTTCTGCCCCCTTCCGTTGTGCATCGAGAGTGTCTTTTGATAAATCCCCCCGGCCGGCTTAACGGAATATTTGTTTTAACAGCCGCAATTGGCTTAACAGACTCTTCCGGTACCTGATCCCAATGGCCCATATGTTTCCATCTCTTTATTCGGCGGTTAAATACTTCTTCCTCTGGAATGGTATTTAATTCCGGCAACCATTTTTCCAGCGCCTTGTTCACTTCCTTTTTCACTTCATCTGGGAATAAATGAGCAGGGCCGGGTTTTTCAGGAATCAGTTCATCCACAATTCCAACTTTTAATCCTTCTTTTGAAGTGATCCACATGGCTTCTGCTGCCCGGTTTGCTTCCTTTCGGGAGCGAAATAAAATGGAGGACGCTGCTTCGGGAGAAATCACGAGATAGGTAGAATTTTCTAATGCCAGCACGTGATCACAACCCGTAAGAGCAATGGCCCCACCACTGCACCCCCGATTGATTATAATCGCACAAGTCGGTCGGACGGCTTCTGCCAACGCCTGAATCGTATGACCTATTCTCCAGGCGATTCCTCTTTCTTCCGCTGATTCAGTGGGATCAGCTCCCGGAGTATCGAGAAACGTGATGACCATTCTCCTTTCATCGTCTGCCGCTTTAATGGCCTTAACTGCCCTAGCATAGGATGCTGGAGTGGCCATCCCTTTATTCCATATTTTCAGTTGTTCTTTATCCTTCATTGTTTTTCTGATTTTCTCATAATCAGAAGTAGGACCGCTCTGTTGACCAACCAGCATGAGCTTCATCCCATGGAAGTCTGCCCGGTGGGTCTGGATTAAGCACGAACCGAATTGATCGCTGGAAAAACATGATTCCACCTGACTGAATAATGACAGATAGTCAAGGTATTTTGGACGTTCGGGGTGAAAAGAAAGAAGGTATTTTTCATATTCTGGTAAACGGGAAATGGATTGAGATGAATAATCAAACAGACCCTTCTTTTCGAAGGGCAGGTAAAAATGATTTGTCTTCACCATGAAGGGTAAAAAAGGTCAAATACGTTCAGCAACCAATTCTGCGATATCATAGACTTCCATGGTTTCGTCCTGTCCCGTTACTTTCCGGGCATCTTCCATCATTATCATGCAAAAATTACAGGAAGTAGCCACCTGGGTTGCTCCAGACTTAATGGCTTCTTCAAAACGTTCAATATTAATCCGTTTCCCCGTATTAATTTCATACCACATGTTACCTCCGCCGGCACCGCAACAAAAACTTTTATCCTTATTCCGTCCCATTCCAACAAGATCATTTCCATCAGAAAGCACCGATTGCAATACTTCCCTTGGCGCATCATACTCCCCTTGATGGCGACCCAGGTAACAAGCATCGTGAAATGTTACTTTTTCATCCAGATTTTTTTCCGGTGTAATTTTTCCATCGGTAATTAATTGCGAAATAAATGTGGAGTGATGGATGACATCCAATTCCGCCCCCATTTCGCTGTAATCGTTTTGCAGAGTGGTTAAACAATGGGGACATTGGGTAATAATTTTCTTAATACCATACTTGTTAAAATTTTCCATATTCTGAGTGGCCTGCATCTGGAATAAATATTCATTTCCAAT
This sequence comes from uncultured bacterium, assembly GCA_964466265.1. Lineage (GTDB taxonomy): Bacteria > Fidelibacterota > Marinisomatia > Marinisomatales > TCS55 > JADFRD01. The sequence goes on from CAYXMX010000032.1 coordinate 4,005, forward strand.
CCGCCTTGCTGAATCTCCCGTGCAGGTTTCTTCATTTCCTAACACGGCATAGTCTACCTTAGCCTCATTTAGAATCTTTATGATGGATCGGGAAATATCTTTCCCCCTGTCATCATAGGCACCGGCACAACCGGCCCAATATAAATATTCGGCTGATTTTTTCTCTCTCATCACAGGGACATCTAACCCTTCCATCCATTTTTCCCTGTCTTGGGGTGACATTCCCCAGGGATTCCCATAGGTTTCTATTTTGTTAAATACATCCATTGCATCTTGGGGGAACCGGCTTTCCATCAGCACTAAATCCTGGCGAATGCGGAGAATATCCACCATAGGCTCGTTACCTACCGGACAGACTTCAACACAAAACCCGCATGTGGTACAAGACCAAGCTGCTTCTTCAGATAACATCCATTGGGTCAATGGATTGGCTGTTTCCTCTCCGTTGACCAAAGAAGTCATATGTTCGTTGAAATAATAGCGTTTATTGATTTCAATGGCAGATGGAGATAGTTCCTTTCCGGTAACATATGCCGGACACATATCCTGACATCGATGACACATAATGCAGGCATAACCATCCAATAGTTCTTTTTGAGGAAAGTGCTCTAACCGGGAAACGCCAAATTGCTCAATATCTTCATCTTCCAAATCCATTATTTCCAGTGTCGATGGAGATAAACGTTTTTTGGCTACCATAAAATTGAGGGGACCCATAAATAAATGGGCATGTTTTGAATAGGGGAAGTAAGGTAGGAATCCCAGGATCAACCCCAACGCCAGCCACCAACTGATATGTTCACCCATAATTAACGAAGATTGAGTCATGCCTGATCCTGTCCAAAGGTATGAAAGCATTGTGGCCATGGGCTGGCTCCAATCGTGACCATGAATAGCAACTTCAATTGAAGCACCAATGAACCTGAATCCTACATGAAACAGGATAAATAGCCCAACAATTAATGAATCCCGGCGCATACCTGCGCTGGCTGATTCGCTCAATAATACAGGTTCATTAACAACCAGGTTTTTGTCTTTAGTAATAAATCGCCTGACGATGAAATATTTTACACCACCTAAAACAAGCAGACTGAAAATATCTACAAAAAACCGATAAATATCTCCGATAATGTTATTGGGAAGAAAATGAAATCCGGGAATCATGCCATAGAGAACATCCATCACATTCACAATCATATACAAAGTAAAGCCCCATGCTACGGCTGCATGTATTCCACCAATAACCGGGCGTGTTTTGAATAAAGTTCGCTGGCTGAGAAAAACGCTAAGGCCTTTCGGCAGATTGAAAAACGCCTGTTTCCAATCGATAGGATCAGTTCCCCGACCAATGATTTCGAACATTTTTCTGAAGGTTATCCATGACCACCCCATAGAAATAAACACGATCAGGACAAAAATAATTCTCTCCAGATTAGACAGCAACAGAGATCCTGGCTATGTTTGTAATGCTTCTGTCAATTTAGGTATGATTTCCAATATATCTCCCACCACACCATAATCTGCAATTTCAAAAAGAGGGGCATCGGAATCTTTATTCACGACAACAATGTTTTTTGAACCTTTCATTCCCACAACGTGTTGAATCGCGCCGGAGATTCCCAGAGCCAGATATAGTTTAGGAGCCACCGTCTGACCTGAACTCCCCACCTGATGATGAGATTTCAACCATCCGGCATCCACTACGGGCCGTGATGAGGCCAGTTCAGCTCCCATGGCTTTTGCCAATTCCTGGGCCAAAGGGATATTTTCTTCTTTTCCAATTCCCCTTCCGACAGATACGATTAATTCAGCATTTGAAAGATCCACACCTCCAGATTCTTCCTGAAATGGTGCTTCAGGAACTGTCTTAATCAAAGATGGGTCTAATTCAACATTGACTGATCTCACACTTGCTGATCCATCTTGAATATTTTCTGAAGAAAAAGCGGCAGATTGAAAACTAACCAACACAGGCCCTTCTCCAGTCGTCTCCAATTCTGCTATCAATTTCGAATTAAAAGCCTGTTTATGAAAAACCGGTTTTCCATCCTCGACAGTGTAAGATACAACATCATTTAAAAATGGTCTGGTTAATCTAGCACTCACCTTTGGCATATAATCCCGAACCTGATATGTATGTCCTAGAAAAACATAGTCTGGATTTTCTGCCTGAATCACCTGAGCGACTGCTAATGAATATCCTTCTGCAGTGTAATTGCCAATATTCTCATTTTCCAGAATCAAAACTTCTTCCACAGAATAGTGAGATGCTTCTTTCTCCAAGGTAGAAACACTTTCTCCTAAAGCCAACACACCGACTGATAATCCGCATTCATTTCCGATTTGTTGAGCGCCGGCAATCGCCTCGAGACTCATACGATGAATGGCACTCCCTTTATTTTCAAGTACAACAAGAATATTCATCATTCCTCCTAATTAATCCTTATTTCATTTTTAAACACATTGACTAGTTTTGTGACAACTTCATCAAGAGAACCATCCAACATCACTGTTTGTTTATCCGCCTTTTGAACGAAAAGTTTTTTGAATGACTGCTGGGATTGAAAATCATTTAATTCGTTAAATAAAACTGTTTTTATTTCTTTCCTTTTTGCAGTCATAATTCCTCTTAAAGATGGATAACGGGGAGTATTAAGACCGGATTGAATCATCAAACTGGCGGGTAAATCCATGGTTTGCCATTGGGACCATCCGGATTCCAGTTCTCGTTTGACTCTAATTTTTCCATCCTGGAGTTCAATTGCTATCACCAGTGTTGCTGTTGTCATTCCGAGAATTTCACCCAATAAAACACCCGTTTGGCCAAAACCAAGATCATCTGATTGTAGTCCAGATAAAATAAGATCCGGGTTTTCCTCATGAATCACCTTAGCAAGGACGGAAGCAATCGTTAACGGGTCGAGACAATAAGGAGATTCTTCTTTAATGTGGATTGCTCGGTCTGCTCCTTTTGCCAGAGCTTCACGAATAGTTTTTTGACACCGATCGGGTCCCAAAGAAATCACAAAAACGTCTCCCTCCCCCGTTTTCTCCTTGATCTGTAATGCTTCTTCCAAAGCATAATTATCACTTTCATTCATCTCAAATGGTAAACCATCTTCTATAATCCACTGATCATTATCGGATACATTAAAAGATGCTTCCGCACCGGGCACTTGTTTTATTAAAACGCAAATTTTCATTGTTTGTCTATTCCTTTTTTAAGAATTAATCTTCGAATCATTGTAATGGAAAGTTAATTTATGTTTTTAAATAAACCTATGTCTTGCTCAAAGTTAAGGTCAATCGTATATTTCTTCATTAAAAAATCATGTCACAGACTTTAACGATCATTCTGGCAAACTTTCTTTTTATTGTTGGATCCATTATCTTTTTATGGGCGGTATGGCGATGGATACAACGACATGACCATAAAAAATAGGGTCCGTTTGAAAATTCGGGTGGTTAAAAAAACTGTTTGATAAATTTCCCTAAATCGTGGTATACTTAATGTACTGGGACGGACTAAGCATTGCCTTTCGAGGGAAGAATTCGTTCATAACAAACTGCTAAGCAGGAGGAAAAATATGAAAAAACAATTGCTAATAAGTTTTGTTTTAACTTTCGCTGTGTTTGCAACGTTGCAGGCACAATCATTTTCCGGTTCATACAAAATGACTGGAGTCCATGTGGGTTACATCAATGTAGCCAGAGTTACAGAAAGTCCTGATGATTCAATCGCTAATTATATGGTGGAGGCTCACTGGCCAAATGCAACAGCATCCTTGTTTTCTGCTCCCTTGGCTGGATACGCTCCGGGCGACACGGTGGTTCTGGTTGAAACGCCCGATATTTTATTGACTCCCTTTGGACTGGATGCTGTTGGCATTGACATGTCATTGGCATTAAGTCAGGAAGACGGTGCAATGCTTATCCCCGGAGTTGAAGGGGGATCTGCCACTTATCCAACAACCGATACTGAGAACTGTTCTACATTTCTTTCGATTGCTCCAGTGAATGATAATGCCAATATTGAATATACATCGACATCTAATTCATACAATGCAAGTGAAGGAACTTTTACTTGGGGGTTTGGGATATCCCAGTCCACTGTTTTTGACTGGTTTCAGGCGCCCGCTGACTGGGAAAATCCAGATATTGAAAATTGGGGAAAACTCGTCGGTTATTTTAATTCCGACAATACCGGTTTTGACCTATTAGAAGTCACATGGCATGCCGTTGACGGACAGGAAACAGACAGTGGTATTGATGATAATGGATTCCGTAACCGTCATTTGGGCATTACCGTTGTACCAGGCGACACAGTCACCGTTGCCGCTATGGTGGCTCAGGGCCTTCCATTTAATGTGGGTACTTATCCCATTTTAGGTGGAGAAGGAATTGATTTGGATGAAGATGGAAGTCCTGACGGTGTGGTGGACACTGACTGGGGTTACTATTTTGATCCGGCGGGTGATGATGGCGTACTTCTCAGCGGAGATGAACCATTCCAATTTACTGGATACTATTTTACATTTAATGATCTCGCTGCTTTGAATGCAATTATTACTGCTGTAGGAGAAGATGCTGATGGTGATGGCGTTCCAGATAACCTGATGGCTTTGATTGCCCAATATATGGGCGCAGGAAACGATCAGGCAACTGCAACAGGTATGGCATTAAGCGATTTGGGTCAAGCTGCTTTTGTTGGATTGGCTGCATCGTTTGGTGTTGATTCCTCATCAGCTGCCGCTGCTGCTGCAAGCGTGGGTTCCTTTGCGGACAGTACCTTCATGGCTCTGGCCGCTTTGGGTGATCCGGATGCAGTCGAAAACACGGGACAGGCAACTGCTTTTTATTGCATTGGTGTTCTTAATGCGCTGGGAGTCACTACCAATGATTCCGATCATGACTATGATGGCGTCAATGGAAGATTGGTTTTCCAGATTGGTAATTCCTGTGTCCCCAATTTACAAACCAGAGACGTGTATGCTATCTTCAGTAAAATTAATCTTGGGGTAGAAACGGAAGGGAATATTCCTCTGGAATTTGCCGTTCATGAGAATTATCCAAATCCCTTTAACCCGACAACTAAAATTCGCTTTGACCTCCCGGAATTTTCCCAAACAAAGGTGACCATTTGGAATATGTTAGGTCAAAAAGTAGCGACTCTCTTCTCAGGAGAACTTCCTGCTGGCAGCCACTCTATTACATTTGATGCCCGAAATGAAAACGGGAACCTGCTTCCGAGTGGTGTTTATATTTACCGCGTAGAATCTGGAAGCTATGTGGCTACAAAGAAAATGATGCTGTTGAAATAGTTTATTTCAATTCATCTTTGTTACAAAAGATCAGACAGACAGCTCCGCTTAAATGTGGAGCTGTCTGTTTTTAACACACGGGAATGCTATGAACCATAAAACAATCTCTTTACTATTCATACTGACCTTATCCGGGCAACTCTTTGCCCAACGCGGGACCATTACTGGCCAAATTACCGACTCTGATAATGGAGATCCTCTTATTGGGGCAAATGTGCTGATCAAAGGAACCACTCTGGGTGCTGCCACAAACGTTGAGGGATATTATACTATTCAGAATGTACCGGTAGGTGCAGTAACCATCAAGGCCACCTATATTGGTTATGAAGAAAAATCCGTAAAAATAACGGTTACGCTGGGAGAAACATTTATTTCCAATATAAATCTGGATCGCGAATCCATTCGGATGCAAACATATGTAGTCACTGCTTCACGAAAAAGAGAGCGTGTTGAGGATGCACCTGCAGCCATTAGTGTCATCACCCAAAAGGAGATTCGGCGGGAAAGTAACACCAACCTGGGAGATTATTTAAAACAGGTTAAGGGTGTTGATTTCACCCAGTCCGGTGTTGATAGTTACAATTTAAGTGCCAGGGGTTTTAATTCATCATTCAGTTCACGTTTACTGACTTTAACCGATGGAAGGATGGCTAATATCCCATCTCTCCGCTTAATAGCATATAACGTGATTCCTGTTTCATTTGAAGATGTGAAACAATTTGAAGTGGTTCTCGGGCCTTCTTCTGCACTCTATGGCCCTAACGCCCACAGCGGCGTGTTAAATATTATTACATCCTCTCCCAGAGAATCTGTCGGGACGACTGTTAATATTCAGGGAGGAACGATGTCTCAAAAAAATGGATATCTAAAAAAGATAACATTCAGACATGCATCTGTTTATAAAGATATTGGTTTTAAAGTTTCTGCTGTTGCATTCAATGCTTATGATTGGGAACATTATAACGATGATGAATATGAAGGACATGATCCGGCATTCACCGGTCGATTTCGCCTGATTCATAATGGTGTGGATGATATCGGTCTTTTTCCCATTAATACAGCTGAATATGGCAACCCACAGTTTACAGAAGATATGTTAAGTGAATTGATGAAGGACGAAATTCCCAATAATGGTATTGATGACAATGGAAACGGTTTCATTGATGAAAACCTGGACTGGGTTGGTCTGAATTACAAAGATAATATTGATGAATTATTTACTGCTGGGACAGAAGAAGGAAGTCCGGTGATTACAAAGGATATGGTTAACCGTGCGGCCAGCGATCCTTACAATCGTTATACATTAGATAATGGTACGATCCTTTGGGGGGTAACAGAAGAAATGCTCGGTCGGGCTTATTCGGATGGATATGATAATAATGGCAATGGATTAATCGATGAAGGAATCGATACCGGGATTGACGATATTACTGAATTGTGGTACGATGGGATTGATAATGACGGTGATGGCCAAATTGATGAAAAAGATGAAATCGGATCAAAATGGCTATCCAGATTCGGGAGTTATTATTCCGGAACTCCAAATAGTGATTCAACTATCTGGTCTGGCTCCGGTTTTGGCGACTATAAATATGACGATCAAGGAAATCTTTTATTTGATACCAACAATGATGGTGTTTACGGAGGAACAGATGATTTCCACTTAGTCTATCCGTCGAATTTTCCACGTTATGAACTGGATGCAAATGATGACGGCATCAATGATTATCCTGATTTTTCAGTGAAAAACTATCGGTATGATATCCGCATGGATTACGACCCCAATGATGATTTTACTTTTAGCATCTCTCATGGTTATGCCTATGCCAAAAATATCAATATCACCGGGATTGCCCGTTATTTAGCCGATGGTTGGGTTTATCGATATTGGCATGCACGATTAAGATATAAAAACTTCTTTTTGCAATCCTATTTGAATACCAGTTTCTCCGGCCCTTCGACTCGACCGACTCGAAACCTAGCCACTGGCGGTATCATTTCTGACCGCTCAGGGAAATGGAGTACACAATTCCAGCATTCAATGGAATTATTAAACGGAAATTTTAGATTTGTATGGGGAATTGATTATTTCTTGACAATGCCAGACACACGGGGAACCATATTGGCAGATGATCAGCTATTTGACAAACGGGATAACAGTGGAAATGGTGAAGCATTCTCCCCCACCAGCTATACGGACTTTAATGATAACCTACTATATGATAAGGGAGAAAGCCTTAATGTTTGGTCTACTGACTCGACGGATCACGTTTTAAATGCCATTAAAGATGGCGTTGATAATGATGGCGATAGTGACGACTATTATGACGAAAATGGCAATGGTATTCCTGATCCTGGCGAATCCGGGGTGAATGGTATTGGGCAAGTGATTGCTGATGGATTGGACAACGATGGAGATGGGAAAGTAGATGAAAATATCGATGAGGGAATTGACGAAAGTAGTGAAGATAACCGATATATTGTGAATGAACTTGGGTTATACTACCAGCTTAATTGGAAATTAACAGATAAAATTGAATTGGTTCAAGCCACACGATTTGATGCTCATGATCGATTAACTGATATGATAGACTTCAATAATTCCGATCGAAATTATAATCCTTTAAACTGGAGATTCGATGCTAATAAAACGGATGGACTTCAGGTATCCCCTAAAGTCGGACTCGTTTGGAGACCGAAAGAAAACCAAAATTTCCGTATGACCTATGCACAGGCATTTAACACACCATCTAACCAAGCGCTATTTCTGGATATTTTCGTTACTCGTATTGCTACATTTAAGGTTTATGCACGAGGGGCATACGGGGGTTATGTTTATCCAAGAGCAGACAGTACAAATCAAATTTATTGGAAAGATCCATATAATGCTTTTGTTTTGAACGAATTTAATCCGGAAACACATATTTTCTTTTATCCATCGACGGACCCAAAAATTGAAGGGTACTACAAAGATGAAATTTTTGATAAAGAAGGGATCTATCCTGAAGTGGTTAAAACATTCGAATTAGGGTATAAGGGAAAACTTACGCCCAATCTCTACGGTACATTGGATATTTTTGGCAGCCATTATAATTCGTTTGTGAGTTCCGTTACTTTTATCACACCTATTATCCTTAAGAAAGAAGCTCTTACCACTGATTGGGATGGTGATGGCGTTAAAAATGAAGACCCGAAAAATATTGTAGATCAGGAAGATTTGAATTTGGCATATGATCATTGGCGGGATTTCATCGACGGAGTCGCGGCCTTAGATACTACCAGGGGTCAAAATCCACCGATTGTAGTCGGATATGTTAATTATGGTAAAGTAAACATGGGTGGATTTGATATGAGTTTAACCTGGTTTTTCAATAGAGACATTACATTGGGCCTTAATTACTCTTTCTTGAGTATTACCCAATTTTTTAATCCCATAACCGGCGCTCCTGATCCCATTAATGCGCCTAAACATAAGGGAGGAATTAAAATTCAGTATAACCCGAAAACATATAATTTTACGGGTTCATTTAATATTCGTTATGTGGATACTTTCCCTTGGTCCTCTGGTATTTTTTATGGGAAAATAAATTCTTATTTTATTGGAGATCTTCACACCAGCTACAAGTTTAATAAACACTTATCTGCCATGCTTACGATTAATAACATACTGGATAATAGACATATCGAAATTATGGGAGGACCTTCCCTTGGACGTTCGGTTATCCTAAGGCTCCAGGCGAACTTGTAATATGTTGAAATGCCCTTGTTTCTTTCAGGACAGGGGTATTTTATTAACCATTTAACTGATAAAGTAGATTACTCATGAAAAAAATACGTATATATTCAATCATTTCATTAATGATCATTTCTTCATTTCTGCTGGGTCACTGTCAGGTACCATGTGGCATTTATGATGATGCATTGCGAATCCATCAAATAAAAGAACATATCTCTACTATTGAAAAAGCTATGGCCCAAATTAATTCGCTATCTAATGGTGAACAGACTTCCTTGAAGACCAATCAATTGGTTCGATGGATTAATACAAAAGAGAGTCATGCCACTTTAATACAAACAATCATTTCTGATTATTTTTTAACACAACGGATTAAAATCAAAGACACCAGTACACCGGACAGGGAAAATTATATAAACATGACTCTCACATTACAACAAATGCTGGTCGCCGCCATGAAATGTAAACAAACAGTGGATCCTGCGAATAGTCAAATATTACGTGAATTAACGTTCGCTTTTTCTAAACTATATTTCGATGAACATGGTTTGGAACATCTTAATGCACTAGAACATAATTAATGATTCACCGCTTGAATGAAATTGATACTTCCTTCTTCCATTTCATTAATGGCACGCTTTCGAATCGTCTGTTTGATTTCTTAATGCCAGTCATTACTAATCAAAATTATTGGATTGTTCCAATATTTGTCTTATTGATTTATCTATGGATCCGTGGAGGAAAGAGGGGACGATTCGCTGCATGTCTTCTTATCATAATTGTCGCGGCAACTGATACCATTGGTGCACAGGTTATCAAGCCATGGGTCGGTCGCCTCCGCCCTTCTCACGTTATGACAAATAATATTAACCTTCTAATGCCAAAGGGAGGGCAATATAGTTTTATTTCCAACCACGCAGCCAATTTATTTTCTGCTGCTACAGTACTGACTTATTTTTATTCTAAATGGAAAATATGGTTATACTCCATTGCAGCTGCTATTGCATTCAGCCGAGTGTATGTGGGGGTCCATTATCCCGGCGATGTACTTTTTGGGGCATTGTTTGGTTATGGATTGGCATGGGGAATTATTTCCCTGTGGGTGATTTTAAAAACGAGGGAAATTAAAAAAGGTCACTCATGGGTTCTTTATAAATAAAGCTAATTTGGCAGGCCCTGCTCCGGAGGTTTAACACCATATTCCTTAAAAGATTCATGTCCTGGTGATTTTATTTCCCCGTGCTTATCTTCAAATTTTTTAATATTATCTTTCAGTGCCATCATAAATGCTTTCACATGAGGGGGTGCCATAATAATCCGTGAATGAATTTTTGCTTTGGGAACCCCGGGTAACAACCGGGTAAAATCCATTACAAATTCTGCCGGTGAGTGGGTCACAACAACAAAATTAGCATATTCACCGCTGCTTACTTTTTCGTCTAATTCAATATTGATTTGTTGGACCTTTTTCTCGTCCATAACATCCTCCATTGAAGAAAATTAAAATGAATCAAATTCTCTTCGGTTAAACTCTTCCCAATCTTCATCCAACCCTTCAAATTCAGTGTACTCTGGCTTGTTTTCGCTTCCGTCATTGCTATTATCAATAATCACTTCATTTTCATAAAGGCTGAATGTATCTTTTTTCTTTTCAAATTCTGCCGGATCGACTTCCTCTTCCTCTGTCTGATCAAGATCTTCAATATCTTCGCTATAGACATCTATGTCAAAAAAGTCTAAATCTTCGACAATACCATTGGTCATGAGATACTCAAGAAAATCAAGGTATTTCCTGTTTTTTAAGTCAGTACGACAAACCGGACATGTTAATTTCTCTTTGAGATCGCTCTCATCAAGAGTTGTTTCACACGCTGGGCAAATGATTCCTTCTAACATAAATTTTTCCCTCAAAAATCGGGCGTTAAGTTAAACGAGTGACTTTGAACCGTCAATAGCTTTATTTCCATATGATCGTCCTTTATAAATAGATAATAATAATACTGATTCCCCATTAGAGACTTTTAGCTCGCGTCTTGATTTTACTACTATCAATGTTTTTAAAAATGCTTCCCATTTCATTTTTCTTATTTTTTCTCCCACACACCAGGAAAACGGAGAAATCGTTTTAGGTGGAAATCCCTTAGTGGCGATGTTACTTCCCGTTCCAATTACAGTTCCCGTATTGATAATAGTTCGGATTGCTGTTTTGACGTGGTCACCTAGAAAACAGCCGATATGTTTTGATCCTGTATCCCTCAGCGTTCCATTAACCATCACACTAACATTACTGTAATTATTTTTCAGGTTACTATTCGTTGTTCCAGCCCCTAGATTCACCCACTCGCCCAAATAAGCATCTCCCAGATGTCCATCATGAACCTTATTGGTTCTGCCTTGGATAATGACCTGATTTATTTCACCACCCAGTTTACATCCGGGACCAATAGAATTGGCTCCTTTGAACTTCGTCATCGGTTCAACAACGTTTCCTTCACCCAAATACAGAGGACCCTCTAAATAAGCCATCGGTTTAATGATTACGTTTTTATCCAAAATGACCGGCCCGAGAGAAGCGTCAATAACCGACCCTGGAAAAATAACAGCTGATGGATGTACCCATATATCAGATTCATTAATTAAAATTGATTCTGTCTCGATTCTGGAATAGTTTTTAAAAAATGGTGAATCAATGCTCAATTGTGTTCCTGTATGGCTTACAGCTTCCCATAAAAATCGGATGTGGAAACAATCCAGGGTTTTTTTCTCTCTTTCCACTGGAAGGTCCTTTACTGTCGGGCCACCGCTTGCCAACCAATCCTTACTTTCATGGCTGGTTAAATATCCTCCCACAAATTGTAAATCCTTGTAAAATAGTTTTTGTTTATTTTTCATGATTTCTTCAATGTGGACCCGAGCCCAGAGTACATTTCCCAGAATCCAAATGCCATCTGACGCTTGAGTTGGATTCACACTGATTCCCGGAAATGTTTCCCGGGTTAATTCTTCCAGCTCCGGGCGGACAATCAAATGAAAAGTAGATTCAGGGAAAAGAAGATGAATTCTTTCAATACAGGTAAAAGCACCGCAGCGAATTTCAAAAGACGGTCGCGTAAGGGTAATTGGTTCTAAATCTAATGCATATTGATTTTCAAAAATATAGATATTCATCGTAACCCCAGAAGTTGTTGAATTTTAAGATATCCCTCCTCAAAATAATCACTTTCTTTTCTTTCAATTAAAATATTAAAGTATTTTTCATTTTCTTCATTATAAAAGCCGATTCTCATGGGAGCACCGGATTGTTGAACAATGGCTGCCGAAATGGGATCAAACTCAACGTTCAAATCAATCACTACTTCGGGTCTGGAAACAAATATGATTTCAAGTAAGGATTGTTCCGGTAATCCCCACCGATTAACATGTTCGTCAGAATAAGTAATCAATCGATCATTGATGGATGGATCCACGTATTCCAGATTTCTCCTCTTAACAATATATCTTACCTGAATTCGTCCTTGAGGGCCCATGGCATTCTGCAAAGATTGGATAAATAACCGCGCCACCCTCGATTGTTCCTCTGTCTTTGGAAGTAGGACTAAGAGGTTGGAATATGGATATCTTTCCTGTCTGAGAGATAACATCGGATGGGCCGTATGATCTCCTCGGATCCGATTCCACCATAATGCAAAGCGTGTTTTTAATGGTAAATTCACGGAGGAATATAGCTTTTTTCACAAAATAGAACTTGCGTAGTTTCATTTCTGCAATCTATCCTGGAAAACCATGACTCTAAGTAAAAAAATCTTATTCGGCGGCCTCGGTTGGGCTTTAGGCGGACCCATTGGTGCCATTATCGGTTTATTCCTGGCTTCGCAGGAGACCAAAGAATATTCGGGTTCTTTTCACACCTCATCCAATGAATATCCCAGAACCAAACCAGGAGATTTTATCGTTTCTCTCCTGGTCCTCTTTGCTGCAGTCATGAAAGCGGATAATAAATTATTAAAGTCCGAACTCAATTATGTAAAGAAGTTTTTGCGGCAACAATTTGATGATAATCAAGTACGTGAATTCATGATATTGCTGAAGGATATTTTAAAACAAGATTATCCTTTAAGGGATATTTGCCGTCAGATTCAACGATCTATGGATCATCCCAGCCGGTTGGAACTGGTTCATGTTTTATTTGGTTTATCTCAAGCGGACGGTCACGTTGATCCAAATGAAGTCAACGTCATTCACACCATTGCCCGTTATCTAAATATTAATGACATTGATTTTGATTCTATTAAGGCCATGTTTTTTAAAGATACTTTATCTGACTTTGTTATTCTTGGAATTGAGCCAACAGCCAGCAACGATGAAATCAAGAAAGCATATCGTAAAATGGCAACAAAATATCATCCGGATAAAGTGGTTCATTTAGGAGATGATTTTAAAAAACTGGCGGAAGAAAAATTCAAATCAGTGAACGATGCCTACCATCATATTAAAGAAGAACGAGGGATATCTTGACCAAGGAGAAACCAGGAGAATTTCCTTTTACTGGTGGACTTTACCATGATATGTATAAAAAACGATTATGGACGATGCGTCAGTACGCCGGGTTTACAACTGCAGAAGAGTCAAATAAACGATATAAATACCTCCTGAATAATGGCGTATCCGGGTTATCAGTGGCTTTTGATTTACCCACGCAAATTGGATATGATTCAGACCATGAATTGGCTCAGGGGGAAGTAGGAAAAGTAGGAGTTCCCATTACATCGATTGAAGATATGGAAACCCTTTTTCGGGATATCCCCATGGGAACTGTTTCGACATCCATGACCATTAACGCCACCGCAGCTATTTTACTCGCTTTATATATTGTAACCGCAGAAAAACAAGGAATTCCACCTGATCAACTCAAAGGAACAATCCAAAATGATATCCTTAAAGAATATATTGCCAGGGGAACCTATATCTATCCTCCCTTGCCCTCTATGCGAATTGTCACAGATATTTTCGATTTTTGCTCTACTCATGTCCCTAGTTGGAATACCATATCCATTTCCGGATACCATATTCGGGAAGCAGGATCAACAGCCGCTCAGGAATTGGCATTCACATTGGCAGACGGCATTGCTTATGTAGAAGCAGCCATCGAAAAAAATCTGGATATTAACACATTTGGGAAACGACTTTCGTTTTTCTTTAACGCCCATAATGACTTATTAACTGAAGTAGCAAAATTTCGTGCCGCACGGCGATTATGGGCTCATATCATGAAAGATCGTTTCGGTGCAAACAACTCTAAAGCTTTGATGTGCCGTTTTCATACCCAAACAGGTGGATCAACCCTCACCGCCACTCAAATAGATAATAATGTAATCAGAACCACCATTCAAGCCTTGTCAGCCGTTTTCGGTGGTACCCAGTCTCTCCACACTAATTCTAAAGACGAAGCACTGGCCCTCCCAACCGATGATGCGGTAAAACTTGCCCTGAGAACCCAGCAAATTATTGCATTCGAGTCAGGAATAGCGAAATATCCCGATCCTTTTGCCGGGAGTTACGTAGTGGAGGAATTGACAGATCAACTTGAATCGGAAGCAACAAAATTAATTGAGAAAATCGATTCGATGGGAGGAGCCGTCACTGCCATCGAAAGGGGATGGATTCAAAATGAAATCGCACGAAGTGCTTACCGGTTTCAACGAGGAGTAGATGATGGAAGACAGATAATTGTAGGAGTTAATAAATTTTCTTCTGAAAAAGAAGAGGAAACTCACTTGTTGGAGATTGATCATGAAGCGATTGAAAACCAGAAAAAAAGAGTCAAAATATTCAAAGCAAATAGAAATGGAATCCATATTCAAAACAGGTTGACGGAATTAGAAAATGCAGCCGTAGGTCAGGAGAACCTTATTCCATTCATCATTGAGTGCGTAAAACAAAAATGTACTCTTGGCGAAATATCTGATGCGCTACGGGTTGTTTTTGGCGAATATCACCCTACTCATTAATCCTACAACCATTTCTCATTAAATAAGAAAATGAATCATCGTATTTTTCCATCTACTATATCGTTTTTATTTCATCCAATGCTCATTTCATTCTCAGTGTTTTATGTTCTAATTTTTGGTCGAGGGACTGTCAATGAAAATGCATCTACCCAATTCATTGTTTGTTTCATCTTTTCCAACCTTATTCCCATTATAACCGTGTTAATATTGAAAAAAACTGGGAAAATTTCCGATCTGGATGCATCGGAAAAAAAACAACGAATTTTCCCGTTAACCCTGGGCATTATTTATTCAGGGATTGCTTTTCTGTTGCTGACTTATTTAAAAGCAGATGTGTTGGTTCGAGGATTGATGTTTACATATATGACTAATACATTATTAATTATTTCGATTACAAAATTTTGGAAAATCTCCGTCCATACGATGGGAGTTGCCGGACCCATTGCTGTTTTATGGTTGGCCGGATTTCAATTCCCTCTCACTGCGGCGATTATTTTAATCAGCGTGAGTTATTCGAGAGTGATTTTAAAGCATCATTCCTGGACTCAGGTGATTGCCGGCTCAGTGACGGGCCTGGTTATTACTTATCTCCAACTCATTCTATTTATGAATTGAATATGTTGATACATTTGATTCAGGCAAACTTATCGACCCGGTATATCGGTAGAAAAATCGAATACGATTCCTGGACTCATTCTACCAATCAAGACGCTTGGACCCTCATCGATCAAGGAGCAAGCGAAGGAACAGCGACCGTTACAGATAAACAGATTAAAGGTAAGGGAAGATCAGGTCGACTGTGGGTTTCTTTCCCAGGAAAAAGTTTAACGACATCCTTAATTCTAAAGCCTTGCGTCAAAAATCATTTGGCCGGCTGGTTTCCTCTTCTGACCGGAATTGCGATCGTGGATGCTTTGAGGGAATTCGGAGTTAAAGCGATGCTTAAATGGCCGAACGATATTATGGCTTATGGAAAAAAATTAGGTGGAATATTGTGTGAAAGCAAAATTCGCGGCTCTCTATTAGAATGGACGGTTATTGGAATCGGACTGAATGTCAATGAAATGCAGGAAGAACTTCCGGCAGATTTGAATGCAACTTCCATTTTTTTGGAATTGTCATCTTTCATCCAAATTGAACTGGTATTAGCCAACATTCTGAATAATATTGAACTATTATATGATTTATTGAAAGAAAATAAAGATACAGAGATGTTGCGAAATTATTGGACTGATCGTTGTAACCATGTGAATAAGTCAGTTAAGTTTGAGATAGATAATGATATGCAAGAAGGTCACTTCATAGGCATCAATAACGATGGGGCAGCAATTATTATCTCTGATGGAATTGAGAAAACTTATTGTAGTGGAGATATTCATATTAATCCATAATGATTTTAGCTGTCGATATAGGGAATACAAATACCGTACTGGGCCTTTTTAATGGAAGATCGCTTGTTAAAAGCTGGCGATTAAACACAGCCTCCACCCGGACCATTGATGAAAGCTGGGTAGCCATTAAAATGTTGACGGAAGATGCCCAATATAACTTAAAAGAGTTGGGTGGGATTGTTTTGGGAAGTGTGGTTCCTAAAGAAACATTCGTTTTTAAAAAAATGTGTGAATATTATTTACAACGGACTCCTTTTGAAGTTAATGGGAAGCTGAATTTACCTATCCGTTTGGATGTCGAGTCGTCTGAGGAAGCGGGAGCAGACAGAATCGCCAATGTCTATGCCGCCGGGAAATTATATGGTAAACCATCCATCGTTGTCGATTACGGTACGGCTACCACCTTTGATGTCATTGATG
>CAYXMX010000033.1:0-20650 GCA_964466265.1 uncultured bacterium
TCCATTAGTCTAAATCTAATTGATGTTTTGGCTGTCATTCTTTATCTTATTGGTTCCTTTTTAAACAGCTGTTCAGAAATTAAGCGTAAATGGTGGAAGGCTAATCCAAGAAATAAAGGGCACTGTTATACTCAAGGGTTATTTGCTTATTCTATGCATATAAATTATTTCGGTGATACAGTTTTATTCACTGGTTGGTGCTTGTTTACACATAATGTTTGGATAATCCTTTTCCCTTTACTGATGGTCTATTCGTTTATTTTCATACACATTCCCGGTCTGGATTCATACTTGGCAGAAAAGTACGGAAATGAGTTTACACTCTACTCGGAAAAGACAAAAAAATTCATTCCGTTTATTTATTAAAGTCCTTGAATCAATAAAATGTCCTGTTCATGACCTACCCCGGAGGCCATCCCATTTGTCTGCCCCCCAACAAATGAAGGTGAATATGATAGACCGCTTGTCCCCCATGACTATTACAATTAAAAACGGTTCGATATCCTGTAGTATCGATTCCCTCTTCCTTTGCCAGTATTTTTGCTATCAAAATAATTTCTCCTGCAAGTAATTGATGACAACCTTCCAGATCATTCAAAGTAGAAATGTGTTCTTTTGGAACAATGAGAATATGGGTGGGCGCTTTTGGATCAATATCTCGAAATGCCAATAATCGGTCATTTTCAAATACGAGATCAGACGGTATATCTCCGGCAATTATTTTGCAGAACAAACAATCACTCATTATATTATTCCTATTCTATTTATAATTTTTATTTAAATAAATAATTATTTTTCTTTTCCAGATAAATCAATTGCTACCTGCCATGTTCAATAATATTTAATGCAGTAATGGCGGCCGTTTCTGCCCTCAATCGTCGATAACCAAAAGAAACAAATGGAACGTGATAATCAGTCATTAACTTTTTTTCGTTTTCAGAGAAATCCCCTTCAGGCCCGATAATAACATGAATTGTTTCTGGTTGGTTTTTTCGATTCCATTCCCATAATTTTTCTTCACTTCCGATATTAAGGCAAATGGCTTCTGAATGATTATTTTTTAACCAATCCTCGAGGTGGACTGGATTATCGAGTGCTGGAAAAAAGCTTCGACCGCATTGTTTGGCCGCAGAAGTCACTATTTTCGTTGACCGGGTCATATTCAGTGTTTTTTTTACGCATCTGTCTAATAACAAAGGTGTAATGGATTGGGCTCCACATTCTACTGCCTTTTCAAGTAATAATTCAAATCGTTCTTTCTTTAATAATCCAGCTGCCAGATGCATTTTTACCTTTGTTTCAGCATAGTTGGGAATAATTTCTTCAATTAAGCCTGATACAACCGGTTCCGTATTAAGTATGGTAGCAATATATGCGACCCCTTCACCGTTCAGGAGCCAAATAAGGTCATTATTTTTAAGCCTCATCACATGCACTGCATGGTGAGATTCGGTTAAATCAAGTGTAAATCTATTTTGAACAATACTTTCAGGAGAAATATAAAAGAAATGTTCGTTGGCCATTAGCGTCGCCAGTTAAATGCAAAATGAATAATGGCGCCACTATAATTTGTTTCGCCATCGACCACACCTTTCATGGGTAAATAATCCACACCAGCTCCAAGAGAAACCATCATCCCATTATACATTAAAAAATCAACTCCTACACCAGCGTATGCGCCCATGGTCCACAATCCATGAGATTTTCCCCATCTCGTTATAAAATGGTCACTTTCAGCACCATCAATAGTTAATACAGGTCCGAATTTCCCCGTAATAAAAGGAGCAAAATTATTAGCTATGGAATTATAAAATGGGAAATATTTTGCACCTCCAAACACAGGAATAATAAAAACATATTTATCTCCCACAGATCGATACTGACCTGTATAATAATCATAAACCATCATCTGCTCATCACCTTTTACATCAAATATCCGTCCGTGAATTAACCATTGTAAGGCATCATTTGATTTCCAAGTTTGCCGATAGAAGATACCCGCCCCCTGTTCTCCTACCTGTAAACCAAATCCTTTGTATCCTTCTGCAGCAGACATGATTTGCAAGAGAACTACTATAATTAATAATTTTTTCATATGGATATTACTACTTTTCCTATTTGATTGCTTTTTTCCAAGTATTTATGGGCTGAATGTATATCATCCAGAGAATAAATTTTATCTACTTTTGGCTTAATTGTTCCTTCGTTTATCATTTTAATTACTTCAATAAATGAATTTGCGTCGCCCATGGTTGAGCCTAAAATAGATTGTTGTTTAAAAAATAAATGACGTAAATCCAGGGACACATTATGTCCAGTAGTGGCGCCACAGGTGACCAACCGACCTCCCCGGATTAGCACCCTCATACTGGTTTCCCAAGTGCTGGATCCCACATGCTCGAATACAACATCCACTTTACCGGAAAAACTTTTGATGGCATCGGGTATATCGTCGTGGTAATGATCTAATACCAAATCGGCACCCAAATCAGCAGCAAACAGGCATTTTTCCTTTGAACCTGCTGTGGCGATAACTTTTGCTCCTTTTGCTTTTGCAATCTGCACCGCCATATGCCCCACGCCTGAACTGGCTCCCCAGACTAGTACCACCTCATTGGGTTGAATTTTAGCTCTTTTTACCAACATTTGATATGCCGTTTGTCCAATTAATGGAAAAGCAGCCGATTCTTCAAATGAAAGGCCCGGTGGTTTTGGCTCAATTTTATTTTCGTCCAATACTATGTATTCACAATTAGTCCCATCTGTTGATTCTCCTAAAATGCCAAATTGATGACATAAATTCTCTCTCCCTCCTAAACAATGGCTGCAGTTTCCGCAATATACTAAAGGCTGAATTACTACACGATCTCCAGATGTAAATTTTTTAACATTTTTTCCTGTTTGACAAATAATTCCTGCACCATCACTTCCTAAAATTAACGGAAACTGTGTTCCAGGAATTCCTTTACGAACCCAGATATCCAAGTGATTTAATGCAGCAGCTTTTAATTGAATACAAACTTGATCTGATTGGAGTTGAGGCTTTGGAATATTTTCTACTTGAATAACATCCGTCCCTCCATTCGAATGAATCCTAGCTGCTTTCATTTAATATTTGGAGAAGTATTTTTGATCCAAGCTGAATTTTCCAGGACCGATTAAAATGAAACTGGCAGAAAGTAAAGCATAAATGATAGCCATTTCCGGATTCCCCTTTCCTGTAGCTAAATGCATATTCACTCCTACCAGCATGGTAATCATCAACAATGCGGAGGTGGGACGAAAGAAGAGCCCAATGGCAATAAAGATAGCACCAATTGACTCAGAAGCGGATGCCATAAAACCAAAAAAGGACAATAGAAATGTAATCCCGATGTGAGACATTCCAAAATCGCCCAGACTATGCCACTTATCAGGTCCACCAATAAGTTTTGCCCAACCATGCTGGGTCAGCATAATAAATCCAAACCCCAGCCTTAAAAGGAGCAGTCCAATATTTCGGTATTTTTTACACTCGGTGAATAATAAGTTTTTAATTTTCTGTATCATCAATATCTTCAAATTCTGCTTCTTGAATATCCAGGTCTTCATAATCACGTTTAATTTTTTTTGATGGTGATTGTTGAACAATTTTGATACCATTTATAAATTTATAAATTGCAAAACCCAAGATAAATATTATTAATGCTTTTAACATCGTATTACTTGGCAACCGGATTAAAAAACTTCGTCCCAGTGACCGGTTGACGAATATAATTAATCACTTCATCCAGGTCGCTTGGATCATGGACAAAATCAATATGATTAGTATTAATGATCACCAACGGTGTGTCCTGATAGCGGAAAAAATATTCTGTATATAATTGATTTAATGCATCAATATATTCTTCCGAAATATTTTTTTCCATACTTCTTCCTCGCCGGGCGATGTTTTTCATGAGCGTATTCGTATCAGCTTGAAGATAAATGACTAAATCCGGATTAATCACATTACGTTCCAATAGATTGGCCACTGTATCGTAAAGTGGCATTTCTTTTTCATTTAAATTGAGTGAGGCAAACAATCGATCTTTCACAAACATATAATCAGCAATAAGTAAATTGTGAAACATATCAACCTGGCGCAGTTCCTGTTGCTGCTGATATCGCTGCAATAGAAAATAAAGCTGTGTCTGAAATGAAAACCGTTCAGGATCGTCATAAAAATCAGATAAAAAAGGATTTTCATCAAATCCTTCCATTATCAGTCTGGCGCCCAATCGTTCAGACAGTAGCTTAGCCAAACTGGTTTTTCCTACTCCGATGGGTCCTTCAATCGCTACATAGTATAAATTTCTCATGCGTTTTTTTCCATAACATGTTTAGTCACATTAGAGGAGTCCGTACAAATGTACAACAATTCCTTTACAGTCAAGTTGAATACTGGCACGACCAAATCAGGTGCCAATTCGGCCCAGGGAACCAATACAAATTTCCGGTTAGCCAAATCGGGATGGGGTATCGTCAGTGCTTCCGTTTCAAAATAAGATGTGCCGAACGTCAGCATATCAATATCAATTATCCTTGGTGCATTTAGTGTTCGTTTTTTGGGCCGTCCCAGCATCCTTTCAACACTCTGACATGCATCAAAAAAATCAAAAGCTGAATAGATGGTCGAAAATTTAACAACTGTATTTAAAAATTTGGGCTGATCAATGTTGTACAGAGGAGGTGAATTGTAATAAGATGCGCTCTGAAGATCAGAAATTTCATGAAAAGTAGATAAAGCAGTCACTGCACTGGCAAGATTGGATTCCCTGTCTCCAATATTTGAGCCCAATGAAAGAAAACCCGTTTCAAGCATAATCTTCTTTGGACCTGATAATTTCTATTTCTACTGTATCCAGCATACCATTAATCGGTGCATGGGGTTTCCGCACACGTACAATAATTTGATCAATGGAAAGCTGGTCTACCAAAATTTTTGCTATCGAATTCGCTAATGCTTCAATTAAATAAAAGCGATCATTTTTCACACATTTTTCAACCATTTTATAAATGGCTTCATAATCAACAGATTCATTTAAGTCATCCGTTTCACAGGCTTTCTTCAAATCAGTAAACATTTCAACATCAATTTCAAACTTTCCACCCAAATGTTTCTCATATTCACTGACCCCGTGGTAGCCGTAAAATTGCATATTATGTAAACGAATGATATCCATAGGAAAAATAAAGTTACTTCTCGTTATGTTTTCCAGTCAACGAGTAGAAATAAAAAAACCCTCCCAAAATGGGAGGGTTTTTTTGAGTGATGATTAGAATTAATACATCCCACCCATATCACCACCACCTGGCATAGGAGGCATGGGAGGTTCTTTCTCTGGTATTTCAGTCACCGCAGCTTCTGTGGTTAAAATCATGCCGGCAATTGAGCAAGCATTTTCAACGGCAACACGAGCGACTTTGGTTGGATCAATAATCCCAGCTTCGAAAAGGTCAACAAAGTCCTCATTGCGGGCATCAAATCCAAAGGCACCTTTACCGTCACGTACTTTCTGAACAATGATGGCTGATTCTAAACCTGCATTACTGCAAATCTGTCGAATCGGCGCTTCCAAAGCACGATATAAAATATCAACACCTACCTGTTGGGTTCCGTCGATATTTAATTGACTCAAAGCATCCTGAGCACGAAGCAACGCCACACCACCACCAGGAATAATTCCTTCTTCTACGGCAGCACGGGTTGCATGGAGTGCATCTTCCACGCGGGCTTTCTTTTCTTTCATTTCCACTTCAGTTGCAGCACCTACATTAATAACAGCCACACCCCCAGAAAGTTTTGCCAATCTCTCCTGGAGTTTCTCGCGGTCATAATCTGATGTTGTTTTATCAATCTGTACCTTGATTTCATTAATCCGTGCTGTAATATCCTCTTTCGTACCTCCACCATCAACAATGGTAGTATTATCTTTATCCGATACAATCCGTTTTGCGGTACCAAGATATTCTAATGTGGCATTTTCCAATTTGTAACCGGCATCTTCTGAAACAACGGTTCCACCAGTCAAAACTGCAATATCTTCCAGCATGGCCTTCCGACGGTCTCCGAATCCGGGTGCTTTTACGGCCAGCACTTTGAACGTTCCCCGCAGTTTATTGACGACGAGAGTTGCCAGCGCTTCCCCTTCCACATCTTCTGCAATAATCAGAATAGGTTTACCTGTTTGAACTACTTTTTCAAGCAAGGGTAATAGATCCTTCATATTGCTTAGCTTTTTATCGTAGATGAGGATGTATGGGTCTTCCAGTTCTGATTCCATCGATTCAGAGTTGGTGACAAAATATGGAGATAAATAGCCACGGTCGAATTGCATTCCTTCCACAAATTCTAGGAATGTTTCAGCTGTTTTGCTGTCTTCAACAGTGATTACACCATCTTTACCCACTTTTTCCATTGCTTCAGCAATTTTTTCACCGATTTCTCTGTCATCATTTGCTGATATGGTTGCAACATTAGCAATTTGTGCGCTATCCGGAAGGTCCTTACTCATCTTTTTCAGTGTTTCAATAACTGAATCACGTCCGGCATCAATTCCACGTTTAATGGACATGGGATTCGCACCTGCAGTGACGTTTTTAAGACCTTCAGCCACGAGAGCCTGGGCTAAAACAGTCGCAGTCGTTGTACCATCTCCAGCTACATCGGATGTTTTTGAAGCGACTTCACGAACCATTTGGGCGCCTACGTTCTCTAGCTTATCTTCTAATTCAATTTCTTTGGCAACCGTTACACCATCTTTGGTGACTGTCGGTGCGCCAAACTTCTTCTCAATAACGACATTCCGCCCTTTGGGTCCTAGTGTGACTTTTACCGCATTTGCTAATTTGTCCACACCAGACTTTAGAGCGTTTCGCGCATCAAGACTATATGCAATGTCTTTAGCCATGTGTTGTCCTCCTTACAGGATCGCGAGAATATCACTCTCGCGCATGATTAAATATTCGTTTCCTTCATATGTGACTTCTGTGCCAGAATATTTTCCGTACAACACTTTGTCACCTTTATTGACGGTCATTTCAATGATTGAGCCTGTGTCACTGGCTTTGCCAGGTCCGACTGCAACGACTGTCCCTTGTTGTGGCTTTTCCTGAGCTGTATCCGGTAAAATGATCCCGCCAGAGGATTTTTCCTCTGCAGGAGCAGCCATTACAACTACACGATCGGCCAATGGTTTGATGTTCAGAGCCATCTTTTAACTCCTATTTTTAGTTTATGGTTAGTTTTTGTTATTCTTCCAGTATATTGCCTATTGGCAACGGGGAAATTAGATGTTAAAGAAAATGTAAATCAAGAAAAATTAGCACTCTTTACAGTAGAGTGATAAATTATTTTCCTGTACTCCCAAATCCTCCCATTCCCCGGGTCGTTTTGGATAATTCTTCTACCAGTTCTAAGTGGACAGGAGATCCGTCCATGGCTACTATCTGGAGGATACGTTGTCCTGCTTCCAACATATAGTCGGTTGATTTTATATTATCCACTGCTGCCATAATTTCTCCTCGATAACCGCCATCAATTAAACCAATTGAATTACACAATCTAAGGGGGGTTTTGGCAATGCTGGATCGTGGCATTAATAAATAAGGTTTGTTTTCGGTATTTTCACAAGATATATGTAAATGAATAATAGCAGTTTCCCCTGATTTTATCGTTTGCTCCTCAATAATAAATAAATCTATTCCCGCATCTCCGTCATGAAAGTGGCCATGATTTTCATATAGCATCCTTACTTCAGAACTAAAAGGTTTTATTCTTAAATACACTTTCTAAATCTATTTATCTTATCTAAAATAAATTGTTAATTAAATCAGTTAATTATAAAATGATATCGTTTTTTGGCAATCCATGAAAATTGTTTAACAATGTTCGGCTTGTGATTTCATAAAATTCCATTTATTACATTGATGAATTATTTCTTTGAAGAATAAGTCAAATAACAGTCCTTATGAAGATTTATATAGGTTGAAAGCCAACAATATCCAGCTGATGATTAATGCCAATCCCCCAATGGGCGTAACGGCCCCCATCCATCGAATCCCAGCCATCACTAAAGTATATAGACTTCCAGAGAATACAAATATGCCAAGCATCATTACATAAGCCGGAAGTTGAACAACCTTATCGGGGTAATGAAAACCAATGATACCTAAAATCATTAAAGCTAAAGCATGGATCATATGGTATTTAACAGCCGTTTCGAAAATAGTGAAATCATCAGGAGAGATTCTTGATTTAAGGCCGTGTGCCCCAAAGGCACCAAAGGCTACTGCTAGAGCGGCTAAAACAGCCCCCATAATCATAATCGATTTCATATTTTAATTTTCTTTATGAACCACGGTTCGCATCGGAAATGGAATTTCAATTCCTTCATCTTCAAACCGCTTATGCAATTGTTTTACAAATTCATGGATCATCACATTGTGACCTCCGTATTTGACAGCACGCATATAAACTGTGAAATTAATGCTGGAATCACCAAACGTCTGAAATCGAATAATTGGCTCATAATCTTTACTGGCATCATCTAAATCCCGAATGATAGATTTTGCAACTTCCTGAGTCACCCGCTCCACTTGATCAAGATCACTGTCATAGGCAACACCAACAGGAATTTTTACAGAATAGCTGGTGTCCTTCAGATCATAGTTTTTTGTGATCGCCTGGGATAATCTATTATTTGGAATTGAGATAACATTATTCGCCCTTTCAACCATGGTTGTATTCCGCCATGTAATGTTGGTGATATACCCCATTTCGCCACTATCTAGTTGAACAAAGTCACCAATCCGAACCTTTTGGGACAAAAGGATGTGGAGACCTGCAAAAAAATCAGACAATGTATCTTTTAGCGCCAGTGAGATGGCAAGACCTCCTACCCCCAACGCTGTCAGAATCGGAGCAATGGAAATATTAAACGATTGTAGAATAATCATTCCTCCAATAGCAATAATAGTAAACCGGGCAAGATTGGAAAAAATGGCTGTAGAAGGGAATCTGGTTCCCTTGCTCTCCGACCACTGATTTAGTAATTCAATCGTGAGTGTAGAGAGTGCCATAGTAATGGAAAGCATTAGCAGAGTCAGAGCCAGTTTCGCCGCATAACCATTATAAGGAGCGCCAACATGAAGATTTCCAGCTGCAATATAAAGTGAACCCAAAAAAAACCAATAGACAATATATTTTTCAAGTGAATCGAAAATTATATCATCACTTTTCCATTGAGTTTTAGCAGTGATACCCTTTATTCGGTTATGTAAAAAGCGTTTAAAAAGCCAGCCGACGATCAAACCAATGAAAATAGTGATAATCGGTGGACTCCAAACCTGATATATTTTTTGAAGTTGAACCATCATAATGTAGAGAAATTACAAACGAAAATCTCTATTTCACATCCTCTTCTATTTTTATTATAACACGTATGTCATCATTAGGAAATAAAATATCTAATGGATCTCCGTCGCTTAAATATTGACGATGAAATATGAGTTTCCCCATATTATATAACGATAATTCATTCAGTGAACTGTCTTCATTAAATTTTAACGCTAACCCGTGTTTTCTATCACCTTTAAAGGAAGTTTCAGATTTCAGATCACCTGAAAAATACAACTCCCTTTCAGTGAAAATATTTAATCCAACCTCCCCATCGGAAATATCCAGGCCTCCCTTATTCCACTTTCTTTTGTAAATAACTTCTCCCTGATCGAAAATACGAAATTCCTTGAAACGACCATTATCATGATACTCCAGTCTGCATTGCGGTTGATTTAAATAATAAAATTCCTCTACAATAATATTTCCGCTGGGGCTGTAACTTCTCATTCCTCCATGGATTAACCCGTTCATATAGGTCGTAATACTGGAAAATTCACCATGATTGTACCACCGATAATAAATCCCGTCCAGCTTATCGATTTTATAGGTTCCTTTCTGTTTCATTAATCCGTTTTCATTCCAAGTCATAAACGGACCGTTTTTAACCCCATTTGTATAAAGATAATATGATTTCTTCTTACCATCTGGATAAAAGTTTTTCACTTCACCCTGTACCTTCCCCCTAACAAAACCCATTTCACTTTTGACAGATCCATCTGGATAATAGTAAACTACTTCCCCATTTAAAATGCCTTGATCATATTCCTTTAAGGAATCCGGTTTACCTTTGAATGAATTCCATTGCCATTCTCCCGTCCGGTATCCATTAATATAATTCCCTTCTATGGCTTTATTACCATTCCGATACCAAATTTTATATTTCCCTGAATAAATATTTTTCTCGTATTGAATCAATGAATCTAAACCTTTTTTATTGAACCATTTCCACTCGTCACTTTTTAAATCATTGAAATATTTTCCGGTTAAAACTTTTTCTCCTTCCCGGGTCCAAATGGACACAGGTCCGTTTTTAATTCCATTAGTATAATGGATGATTCTTGATTTTTTTCCATTATTATAAAACCAAGTCCATTGACCGTTCGGATTATTTTTAATATATTCGGCAATTAACAATTTTTTACCGGAGTCATTATATTGAATCGATTTCCCGTTTTTTCTGTTATTTAAATATTCCTCCGATAATATTTTAGTCCCCTGATTATTAAAAATGATTTTCTTGCCTGAAAGCATTCCCATTTGAAAAGTGATGACAGAGTCGGGCTCCCCATCCGATCCTCTCCATTCCCATTTTCCTTGACGAAGACCATTAACATATTTTCCTTTTGTAATTATATCCCCGGAGATGGAAAACCCCAGAAATTTACCATTGGGAATGTTATTTTCAATTTCGGTAGATGATTTTAACTGACCAGAATGATAAAAAGTTTGGATTTCAATGGTAATGGAGTCTTTGATTCCATCACTCTTTTTAACTTTCATAATGGCGACTGTTTTTTCCTGGTTATTATCGTATCGATCTACCACGACTGATACAGGTGCACAGCTAAAAATAAAAAGGGAAAATAAAATAACTATGATTCGATTCATTGCCTGAATCTAATTAATATTTTTGATTACCCGACTGCATTTCAACTGACTTCCGGTAACCGGACTTCAACCAGAGGGAGATTGTTCACATTAAGATAATTATTGGTTTCGGGTAGGTTGATAATTTTTCATAATTCTAAAAATCAAGAAGACCAGGAAGTCACCGAATCAACCAATTCTTTAATTTTATTTTGAATTTCATTATTCGTCAATTTTTGTCGGGTAAAATCCTCTCCAGTCGCATATACATATCTGGGTACAATCCGGCAGCGATAATCCAGCATTAGACTATTGGCAAAAGGCATGGCAGACATATAACTTTTCATTCCTCCTGCATTACAAATGAAACCAACTACTTTTTCTTTCCAACCCCCTCCGGTCAATTCAAGTAAATTTTTCGCAACTGCATTCAAGTCATAATTGTAAATGGGACTGGAAATTATGAGTGATTCTGCATTGGTAATCGTTTTGGTTAGTTCTTGAACGATTGGATTTTCATAACATTTATTTCCATCACAAAAAGGCAGTTTAATTTCAATCAAATCGATGAGTTCAGCTTCAATATTTTTGTCTTGAAACTCTTTTAAAGCATGTTCAGCCAGAACATGTGTTTTGCTTCCAGGATTCAAACTTGTGGATATGATTAAGTGCATAATACCTGTTGATTTCACCTCTATCAATTTAACCTATTTAGGATATTTATCTTAAGAGCTATTACAATAATTCAATGAAACTTTTATTCATGCGAGATGACTAGTGGAAACATTAAAAGCAAACATGATTGCTGTGAAATCACTTTGATTGAAGTATGGAGGTTCCAAATCAAAGTAAATGTGGAATCATTATTATTGTGAGTCCTGTGAACGGGAAATAGAAGGAGGTTTTTGTAATAGATGATCAACTTCGATAATTGATACAATGGGGGATTTAGCGCGCAAAAGTTTTTCGCATCACTTGAAGAATACTTTTTTGATTGCTCTCTGGAGGAATATCAACATTAGAGACTATAGTGGTGTCCCATATACTATTTCCTTTTGGAGAATAATAGGTGATTAAAAGCTTCAGTGCGACGGGAGTAAAATTGTAATTATGGACAATAATGGAATGTGTCACTTTTTCCCCTCCCTTTAATCTGGGTTCCTGGGATAGAACTCTCACATCATTTATATTTTTATCTCCTTCGAAAAACAAAGGGGTCGACGCAGCGAAAACTCGGTATAGCTGGTAAGCGATGGATGACATTCCTATCATAGATAAGCCAAACAAAATCATTTTTCTCACTGAGTTCACTTCGATTTACGTTTAAGACATATTGATGATTCGCTTTTGGAATGTTATAGGTGGTTATACTATTCCTTATTCCATTATTTTTTACGATTTATAATACCACTTTAGTGAATTTCCAGGAAAGATTATTATATTGGAAATTGTGTTCAACAAGTAGCATGCCTTCTCTGTCTTTTTTAAAATATTTATTAGTTTGATCACAACTGTAAGTTGAAAGTAAAGTGATGGTGAATAAAACAACTGAAAAATATACGATTGTACTTTTCACCTTGTTTTCCTAAAGAATCAACCAATTATTCAAATTCAAATATGGATGGGTAATTTCCTTATTCGTGTAATTTTCAACATACTAACTATTATAAACAATTTATCCGTATTCGGAAAATTATTTTACCAAATCGATTTGACTGTATAAAAACCTTGAAAAAGTGGAATAAAGTTACTTTTACCAGCTATAGACTAATCAGCCCATCTTTCCAAGGGAGTTGGCAACGAATGGTATTATTCCAACCACAGCTGTCTGTCCAAACTCCGATATTGAATTGCTTCGCTTACATGGTGGGTTTGAATATGATCTGCTGATTCCAAATCGGCAATAGTTCGGGATACTTTTAAAATACGATCATAGGCCCTGGCGGAAAGACCCAGTTTCTCCATGGCTTGTTTTAACAGCGAACTGGCTTCCTGATCTAGTCTGCAATATTGGTTAATATCTCCCGTTTCCATTTGGGCATTACTGTAAACTCCTGTTTTGGAAGAAAAACGATTTAATTGAACCTGCCGGGTTTCCTGGACTCGTTGACGAATCAGTTCGGATTTTTCTCCCTCTTTTTTGGTAGCCAGATCAGAAAAAGGAACAGATGGTACTTCGATATGTATGTCAATTCTATCCATTAATGGTCCGGAAATTCGACTCATGTATTTCTGGATGAGTTGGGGGGTACATGTACATTCATTATTTGAATCTGTCGCATAACCGCACGGACATGGATTCATAGCAGCCACCAGCATAAATCGAGCAGGATAGCTCAAGGATACAGCAGCTCTCGCAATAGTCACTTCGCCATTTTCCAATGGCTGTCGCATGACTTCTAAAACATTTTTTTTAAATTCTGGCAGTTCATCTAAAAATAATACGCCATTATGGGATAAGCTTACTTCGCCAGGTCTGGGGACTGTCCCTCCCCCAATAAGACCCGCATCGCTGATGGTGTGATGAGGTGCTCGAAAGGGTCGAGTGGCAATAATTCCCTGTCCGTCCGGCAACAGTCCAGCTACAGAATGGATTTTAGTTGTTTCCAATGCTTCATCCAAAACCAGCTCTGGCAGTATAGTTGGAAGTCTTTTAGCTAACATCGTTTTACCGCTTCCGGGAGGACCGATCATAATCACATTATGGCTGCCCGCGGCGGCGACTTCCAATGCACGTTTTACTTGTTCCTGTCCTTTCACATCTAAAAAATCCACAGAATATTTTTGATAACTTTTAAAAAGTTCTCTCCGATCGATTTTCACTGGGGAGAATGTTTCTTCGTCGTTTAAAATGGAAATCACATCGGACAGCGATTTGACTCCAACCACTTTTACCCCATCCACCACTCCTGCTTCCCGGGCATTTTCTACCGGTAAAACCACACCCTTTATTCCTTTTGCTTTGGCACATAATGTGACTGGTAAGGCACCACGGATAGGTCGTAGCGAACCATCTAGAGCCAGTTCACCCAGTAAAAGCATTTTCTCCAGATAGGTGGGTTGAACTTTCCCGATTGCAGCTAAAATACCAATGGCGATGGGTAGATCAAATCCACTACCTTCTTTCCGAATATCAGCCGGGGCTAAATTGATTGTGACATGTTTATGGGGAAAAGTATACCCAGAATTTTTAATCGCTGCCCTGACCCGTTCCTTACTTTCTCTCACTGCACCTTCCGGAAGTCCTACAGTCCTGAACTTGGGTAATTTTGCTCCGGTTAAATGTGCTTCAACTTCAACAATATAGGCATCGATCCCCTGGATGGCTGAACTTAATGCTTTAGCTAGCATCAACTGCACGTAATAATTCCCTTTATTGTTAAATAAGGAATCAAAATATAAAGAATTGTGTCACGAATAAGATAAAATGCTATAAATGTAAATACAACCGACCATCCTTTTTTTTTAAATAACAGTTTATACCCTCCCTCTTTTCTTATCTGGTTCCATTCGGACAGGAATGTTGGTTTAAGGAAGGACATTAATCTTTATCAGGTTTTATTTTCCCATACTTTACATTTTCGTATTTTTCCCAAATCGTTTCTCCAGATGCCTGTTGAAAGCGAAAGGCAAAAGCCATGGCTTCATAGAATGGTTTATCGAGGAATTCGTCATGGCGATAAAATTCATCAATCCATCCGACGAACTCTTTCAAATTTGTTTTGTCTAATTGATCGAAGATACCAAAAACCTGCTCCGCCCGGTTGTCATAGTACCATTTGGTTAGTTCGTTATGCCCCAACTCATCTTTTAATTCAACATATGTTTCATAGGTTTGAGTCATATATGAAAATAAATAGGTTTCTTTTTCTTCTGGAGTTAGTGTTTTCCAATAGGCCACAATAGGTGACATTTTGGTTGGCACAAAGTCCTGAGACCATAACAATGAAATCATAAATAATGGGATGAATAACTTTTTCATATTATACCTGTATTAGAATTATTAGCCCAAACCTACAAAAATACTCCTATCAAATCAAAGGGCTCAAGTGTTAAAGTTTTTTGGTTATTTAGAAATTTCTCTTGGGTCAGGCAGTTGCCCCTTAACCAATTATTTATCAATCCAATCACCATGTTCTTTAATTAAATCGATTAATTCATCGACGGCCATGTCAGATGATAAGTTTCTTCTTACAACTTCTTTCCCTTTATATAATGATATCACACCCTGGCCACTTCCCACGTACCCATAGTCAGCGTCTGCCATTTCACCAGGTCCGTTCACGATACAACCCATAATTCCTATTTTTAGTCCCTTTAGATGACTGGTTTGCTCGCGAATTCTAAAGGTTGTTTCCTGAAGATCAAATAGGGTACGACCGCAAGAAGGACAAGAAATATATTCCGTTTTGGAAATCCGTGTCCGAGTGGCTTGTAAAATTCCAAATAATGTTTGATTAATAAACCCGATATCGCAGTTTGACTGAACCCAAACACCATCTCCAAATCCATCCATCAATAATCCACCAATATCAGTCGCACTGTGTAACCGACACTCTCCCTCTTTCAGTTTACCAGCATCGTATTTTATCAAAACGGGAGAATTGCATTCCAATTGATTCAGCATTAACATCGCCAGCCTCATTTCAGCCATGGCATGATTTGATTGAGGCGATAAGACCAGGATAACATTATCAGCCAGAGCGTTTATGGATTTATTGTTTATATCTATCATTGACAAATAAACGAAATGATATTTTACTGATATCAATGAGTAATCCTTAATAGGAGATATGGGATAATGTTGATCTGCGCCATTCCACGACTCAACATTTTGAATAACATTTACGTTTCCAGGCAGCTTTAAATGAATTGAATGATTACCAATATATATTAAATCAGCAGATAAGTCATTTGAAGCCCATTTATCGAATTTATCATGATAATGATGGCCACATACTCTTAAATCTGATGGATAAATCTCATTTATATTACTCAGATCCGCCACTACGAGAGGAACACAATCTCCACCCAGATTTCCAACTTGAATGGTTTTTCTTTTTTGATATTCAAACGGATGATATAAAGGATGATTCATTTCAGGAAAATGAGCAGATCGTTTGGCTTCGTATCGTTTCACTAAGGATTGGGCCACGGGGATTTCTGCCTCTGGTTCTTCGGTTAACGATACACGAATCGTGTCTCCCAATCCATCTTCTAGCAATGTTCCTATTCCCAGAGCTGATTTAATTCTACCATCATCTCCTTCTCCCGCTTCCGTGACACCCAGATGAAGTGGATAATTCAATCCCTCTTTTATCATTGTAGCAGTTAAAAGTCGATAAGCTTGCACCATAATTTGAGGGTTACTGGCTTTCATAGAAAATATAATATCATGATAATTCTCATCGATACAAATTCGGGTAAATTCCATTGCCGATTCGACCATTCCGAATGGCGTGTCACCATATCGATTCATAATGCGGTCTGATAGAGAACCATGGTTGGTACCAATGCGCATAGATGTTCCCTCCTCTTTACAGATTCTGACAAGGGGCAAAAACCGTTCCCGAATTTTCTCTAATTCTTCCTCATATTGCTGATCAGTGTATTCCAGAATTTCAAATTTTTTCTTATCAATATAATTTCCTGGATTTATACGAATTTTTTCCACAATTCTTGCTGCTATTTCTGCAGCATTGGGTGTAAAATGAATATCTGCGACTATCGGAATCTTGTATCCACGACAGTGCAGTTCTTTTTTAATATTCTTTAAATTTTCAGCTTCAATTTTACTCGGTGCTGTAATACGGATAATTTCACACCCTGCATCAATCATTCGGATGCATTGTTCTGCGGTTCCATGTGTATCCATGGTATTGGTTGTAGTCATGGATTGAATCCGGATGGGGTGGTTACCACCGACAATTACATTGCCCACAGGGACTTCCCTTGTTTTAAAACGAGAGTACCGGCTTAAGCTGTTACAATAGGGTTGATAGGAATTATCCATAATTGAATTTAATTACAATTCCCCCATTAAAGAATCTCAATACCTTCAGAAAATTCCAATAAATTAGCTGTTATACAATTTATGAGTGTCTTATGTATCATTTCAAAATTAGGTGATTTCCTTTATTAAGTATTTGTTAAAGTGTTGAGAAAAATAATTCATTTTAAAACTGATAAATCATAGTTGTTCAATACGGATTGGAGGATAAAATGATCCGAGCGTCAGATTACCAACGAAAAATTCATGAGTTAGTTCAATGAATGATATGGTGTTTTCAGGTAAGACCTTGCATCTTCAATAGCAAATGTATAGTTATCCAATTGAATGCATTTTTTATAAGCCTCAACGGCTTGTCTACGTTCCCCTTTTAAATCGTGAAGTTTCCCCTTTAACAACAAGGCATTGGCTAATATAATATCCAGTTCTGCCCCATATCTTTCTACTGACTCATTAGCTAATATCATTGCGTTTTCATAATCGCTATTATTAAAGTAGTACAAAGCTAACTCATATCGCAGGTAACCAAAATACCAACTCTTCTGAATTTCAGTCAAATCTGAAAACATTTCCCTGGCTTTATTGAGAGAAGTCAAAGCAGTATTCATCTTACCATTCATTGTTAAACTTTCTGTATAAAGAATTCTAAAATAAAAATTTCGTGGAAATGCTTTCACTAATCTGGAACTATGTTTCAACGCCAAGTCAGGAGAGGAATCTACCCATAAGTAGATAAAGGATAAAATTCCATTTGCTTCAATCCAGGACCATTTACCATCTAATGCAGCTTTTTCTATTTTTTCTAATCCAATATCTTTCCCGGGGTCCAGACCAAACACAGATGCTCCCCATTGTACTATCTCATTTCTTAATCCAGCATAATAATCCACTACCCCTATTGGCAAAGCAGCGTCAGCTAATTCCGGGTTCTCTTTTTCGACACTCTGGATGATTCGAAATCCCTTGTAAGCCCACTCCAATGTTTTTATCCATTCTTTCTTTCCCAAATATATCCTTGCCATGAGTCCCTTTGCTGAACCGTAGTATAATTGATAAACAGGATCATCCGGATAGTGTTGGACTAAATTTTCATAAACAGGAATAATATCATTTAAGTCATTTTCCAAATCGATATAGGTCTGATCCACAGTTGAGTTGGCTTGGTTATGTAGCCACTTTGCTGCTACCCAAGTCAGGTGGACGGTGGGATTTTCAGGAAAATCAATACGAGCTTTTTGTAGAATATTAATCGACTCGTCTGTTTCATAATTGTAGAATGCCTGAACACCTTTCCAAACTTCATGATCTCCTGGATATGCCGCCTGGGAATAAAGACAAACTAAAAATAGAAAAGGAAGAAATCTCATGATTGTCAGGTCAAAACCCCAATGAATATATTTTAATCGATGATTTACTTAGGTATAGTGGACACTAACAGCTATTTCATAGATAGAGTCAAAAAGCATTTGAGTCCGGAATCAACTCTGGTGGGCAATTAAAAGCCAGCCCTTGGCTTCGTTGTTGTCAGGATTCAATTCCAAACTTCGTTGCCACGCCCCCTTGGCTAATTGCTTTTCATTCATTTTCCAATATGTAATTCCCATTCCTGTATATGCTTGTGCATCCATAGGTTTTAATTCTACTACCTCCTGAAATGCTGCTAATGATTCTTTATACATACCCTTCTCACGATAATATTTTCCTAAAGTGCGCATGGCACCTGGGAGCCAACTCCTTGAAAGGTTATTAACACTTAATGCCTTGCTGAATGCAGTTCTGCCTAAGGACGATTCACCCAATCGATTGTATTCAACAGCCAAAATATAATAGGCTTGGGGTAACAGTGTTTTGACCAGTGGATGTTGGGGAGCATAATGAAGAAGATCTTCCCAAGCACTGGCGGCCCTCCCCCATTCATCTGCATTGAAATAACTCAAGCCCTGCATATAACGGGCATCTACATCAAAATTATTGAGATAAACTACGTCACTGAACGCCAATGCAGCATAAACATACTTCCCCTGATTAAAATAAAGATGCCCCAGAGATAAATGAGCTTCTTCATTTCGGGGGTCCATTTTGATGGATTTCTGGTATGAACGTTTCGCCCGTTCTATTTCACCTAATTCTTCATTGGCTCGACCTTGTAAATAAACGAATCCCCCCTGCTTGGGAAATTGTTCTTGTGCGATAA
The DNA here is from genome assembly GCA_964466265.1 of uncultured bacterium. Classification (GTDB taxonomy): domain Bacteria; phylum Fidelibacterota; class Marinisomatia; order Marinisomatales; family TCS55; genus JADFRD01. Next base: position 19,213 of record CAYXMX010000033.1, read on the forward strand.
CGGCTAATTTGACTGCTTCTTCAAATTCACCTGTATTTATTTTCTTTTTAATCAATGTCAACTTCTGTGCCGGGCCGTCAGGATTCATTGCCGCCGATTCCTCTAGAACGGCTTGATTTTCTTCAGCGCCATCGCCTCCAGCCAGCACAGCTAATGTTGCACGATGGTTTGGATCCAGCGCAAGCGTTTCTTCATAAGACTGACGTGCTTTATTCATATCACCCATGTTCTGATACATATTTCCCAGATAAAAATGAGCGTCCGGATTCAATGGGTTTTGGGATAAAATTCTCAAATACACATCTTTGGCGTTTTCCCAATCATTTAGCTGCTCATAATGCATTCCCAATTGTCTTTGTACTCTGATATCATTTGGAGCTTTTTCCGCCGCGGCTTCAAAATCTTTTGTTGTATATTTTTGTTTTGATTCAATTCGAACAACTTCCTGTGGAGTTTGTTCACTCAGGAAACGGGTAGCGTGGGCTAATCTTCTGCTGCTGGTGTTCATTTGACTGGTATAATCAAATAAATCATTGGTTAGCTGAACTACTGAAATTTCTTTTTTAGGTACGAGTGTTGCTTTCAATTTTTTAGGGGAAGATCGTTGGGATTTTTTTCTGGGTGCTCTTCTCTTTGAGGGTCTTTTTTTGGATGATTTTCTTTTGTTTGATGATCTCTTTTTTAGACGTTTTTTAGAAGAAGATCTTTTTTTACTGGATTTCTTTTTACCTGATGGTCTTTTCTTTTTCCGGGTGGTCTTCTTCTTTTTAGACGGTTTCTTTTTTTTCTTACCCTGTTGCGTTTTTACAGCCTTAGCTGAAATGGAGTCCATCGGTAATATACCGGCAAACATGACCAGTACAAGGAGACGAGTAATCCAATTGAATAATTTTATCTGCATAGTAAGTGCTGTAAATTTACAACAGAGAAGAAAAACAGAAAGGGATTAATTTATACTCAAATTTAATAGGAAGATCAGGTATAATAATATTGGACAATCGCAAAACCTCCTTGTACCTCTCTCATCAATTATTAATTGTTATCCATTTATTACGGATGCGACTATTTTCTCCAAGGTCTGTCCATGTAATAAAAATGTATTCTTCATATTTAGCTAACTTAGGGTAACCACTTCCCCGACTAGAACTGACTGCAATAGAATCTACACTGTTTATGCTTCCATCGTTATTTACTTTTTTCAAGACCAAAATTCCAGTATCGTTTCTTTCTTCCACCCAACTAACCAAAACAGATTCATCGTCTAACCAAAGGACATCTATTCTTCCTAATGCGGTTCCGCAAACCACTTGAATTGGAGTCTCGAATAATATGCCGTTATCTTTTGAATATGCCACTTTTACAACATGTGTATTATCGGCTGAAGTAAACCAGGCAATAGCAACCTGATTCTCATAAGCATCCAAAGCAGGGCCATTAA
>CAYXMX010000034.1:0-20474 GCA_964466265.1 uncultured bacterium
TGTATCGGTAGATTGAAACGCTTCTGTTTTGGCAACTGGCATATATATTCCTTAAATGTATATCGTAAATCTACGATAAGTGTACTATACAATGCAATAATAGTAAATTGTTTTATATTATATTCAGCAAACCCCACACTGTTACGTAGGGCTAATCTTTAACAATTAAAACACTATATCGTACGCCCGACAGGATTCCCCGCCTGCCCCAGTTGAAATAATTTGAAGGTGGTGGGCAGGGAACCTGTGACCTTCCCGATCCGCCGGTTGGCGGACGGGACGCTCCATTATAAAAAGAATGCGTCATTTGCTAGTACTGCTGGCGTTACAGTGCATCGAGTTCTGCCACATGCATTTTTGTTTTACGCCATATCCGTAAGATGAGTCATATTGGAATTTATGGCATATTCAAAAATGTCTAAACATCTTATTAGGGATTTTTGTTATTTCTGTGTCGTTGGGTAGGGCGTATTTTGGAAATCGAAATTTATACCAAATGGAGTATTTTTTAATATGGTATATGCTGTATCTTAATTCTTGAATGGATTGAGTTTTTTGAAATGAAAATGCGACAGTCTTTATTGCTTATATATTAAATTTATCTCCGATAACTCCCGGCCTACTTGGTGAATCCCCGTTAATATTTTTTCTGTTTGTTTTATTGATGGTTTTTTATGTCCACGAACATACTGAGATAATAAAGTAGGGTTCATTCCAATTTTTTCTGCAAGATATTTAGCATTTAGTAATTTATAGTATTTAAAAAACTGCTCAAAATCAATTTCAAATTTTAAATTGTCATGCGATACGCTTTTTTCGTCAAAATATAATTGTACTGACTCATAGGCATTGTCAATGAGCTCGAGAACTGTCTTCCCTGTTGTATAGATTGGGTGCTTATCTCCGTAAGCAGAAAATCCAGTATCGGTTTTTTCAACAATAATTTTTATTTTTTCTTTTAGTTTTTTCATTGGATGCCCGCCTGTTTTTTTATTTTCTTTTCTAAGCCCTTACCCACTTCTTGACTACCATGATTCGGGAAAATAAGCATACCCTTTATTGAATCATGCTTCATCTTGACGTGGGAACCTTTTTGAGAAACGGGATACCATCCCGCTTTTTTTATTAATCGGAATAATTCTGAACACTTCACTTGATAGTAATGACTGTTATTCTCACGGGGGAAAGTAAATAATAATATACTTTAATGAAAGAAATAATAAAATAATTCTCCAATATGTTATCTATCAAAGCATTTATTTCATGTTAATAGTAAAAAGGGACAAGTCATGGATACAACGGTCAAGGTTGATTTTCAAGTGGGCATCCCGAATCGCATCAGGCAAGATAAGCCATCTATCCTGCCCGGCATTACCCGATTTATGGCCTTATCGTTGAAATATAATGAACTATTAGACAATGGATATTCTGTTCGAGACATCGCCGGATTTGAAGGTGTGGATAAATCATATATTCTCCGGATTGTGAAAATGGTTTATCTCTCACCCAAAATACAGGAAGCGATTCTACTTCTCCCCCGCTCTAACAAATACCGGTCTTATACATCAGCAAAAGAATTGTTGAAGCTGGTGGAGGTTGTGGATTTAAAGGAGCAGGAAAGGGTGTTCGATGTTTTTTGGGAGTGAAATAAAAAAGGGGCAGAGTGGTACAGATATTTCATGTCCATTATATTTCATCACAAATCATTTTCTAATATCTTATTAATACTTTATCTTCATCCAAAGTCTGTAGCCCCGGGGTTTGTTCTCTGTCTAACATTCCAGCCATGTCGCTGACGTTTTCTTTTACATAATTGCCCAGTTCACCAACGGTAATTTTTTTATCATGGTTTGCATCCGCTTCGCCCCGCATGCCTTTCATCAAATAGTAGGAAAACAGCCCGTGTTTCTTTTCCGGCCAGGCGGAGGATATTTCACTCCCGCTGGAAGCGGAAAAAACAGTTACAATTCGAGTAGCACTCGCATCCACTTCCATAAACACAGGGCGAGCGTCTGCCAACAGCATTTCATTATCACGATTGGCACCGGAAAAACAGGCATCCAAAAACACTGTGACCGATTTTGCTTTCATGTCACCCAATTGAGAATATAGTGCGTCCATTTCATAACCGGTCTGAGATGCATAATTCGGATCGCCGTCATAAGGAATTAAGTAAGCCGTTTTTTTGTCCGGTGCACCATGACCCGCATAATACACGAATACATTAGATTTTCCATTTTTCACGCGTTTATCAATCCAGCCATTCTTACCGAATACTTTATTGAATTCCGCCTGTCCTACGTCGCTGTCCGTTTTGAAATAGATTCTGTTTTTAGGGATTCCCAATACATATTCAAAGTATTTTTTCATCCAAATTGCATCCCGTTTGGCAAAAGAAACACCGGGAACGTTTTTATAATCTTCAATGCCAAAGACTATGGCTAAATCATGTTTGTTTTTATGACCTGATTTTGGAATATTCTTTTCCACGTCTACAGAGACCGTAGCAACATCTGCAAATTCAACTTTCGATAATTCCTTGCCTGATATCACTAACTGCTGAATGGTCTGCTGCGGTTTTGCCACGTCCAGGTTTAAGGGAAATTTCCCTGTGGTACTTTCTTCCGTAAAACCGATGAAGACGTCAATTCTTTTTCCGACGGTCTTTGCCGTGCTAAAAGAAAATTCTAAATCTTTAAATTCACCCGGTTTCAAGGATGAAAAAGAATAATCCTGCCGACTGTCCGGCGTAAAATAGACACCTTTTGGCAAATTGATTCGAAATTTCACATCCTCTGCAGGACCTTGCCCGCGATTCTGAATTCTTGCTTGTACGTCTGTGGTGGTCTGGGGGCGAATTTCGTTCCCATCATTCGGCGTACTCACACCAAAGTCCACCATCGCCAATTTGGGTGGAATGAATGGAAACGTTTCAAAACTGATTTGAGCCGGATCTGGCGGAAACCCATAACTCTCTGTGGCAGAAATGGTAAATCGATTTTCCATTCTTTCTACGGACTTGGATGCAATAACGGAAAAAACGGCTGTTTTTGTTTTGCCAACCGGCACCTCTCCAATGATCTTCGACGATTCAAGCGTAATATGCTTATTTCCTGTTTCATCTTTCATATTTACAAAAACGCCCATGGCGGAACCCCGTCCATTGTTGCTAATGGATACTTTCACTTTCCCTTTTTCTTCCGCATCCAAAAAGCTGTTTCCGTTGGGTTCTACAAATGCCACTTTCATTGTCAAGTTGGGTGGCACTACGGATTTTTTCGATGCAATCACCGGTGCGGAAGCCAATTTTTTCGTAGGGCCAAATGGAAAGCGAGACCCGGTAATGGGATGAATAGCCACCATGTTGAAATATTCAAATGTCTTTAAATCGTGTTTCAGTTGTTTATACCCTTCCACTTTTACCGACGAAAATTGTTTTTTGAAATCTCGAGCTTCACTTCTGGGAACTTCCACAGTAAAATGTTGTCCATTTATTTTAAACGGAAACGTATTTTTCTCTGCATTATAAGATCCTAAAGAACTTGGCGAAAATTCCGCCGGCACCAAGGATTCAGCAATTTTGATCTGCAATTGCCGTTCATTTTCGGCATTCCGTTCTTTTGTTAACCTTGCACGTTCTTTTTGGCGCGCTTCTGTTTTGGCCCGTAATTCAGTTTGAAACGCTTCCAATAAAGATTCTTGTTTTAATACCCGTTGCTTGTATTCGGCATTGGTTTCAAATTCATCTTTTGGGAGGAACAAATCCGGGTTTTGCTCTCTCGCTATTTCTTCAACGTCTTTTATTTTAATGTTCTTACTTACATTGGATTGGGCGAATAATAGACTAAAACCCAAAACAAAAAATATAATACTCATTTTCTTTTTCATCATATCACCTCATTTAATGAAAATATTTGAGCAACACGTTCATTATTATTACTTGCCTTGCTTATGGTTAACGAATATTCGGATTTCTACTGAAATCACAGGAATAGGTCTGGACTCCTCTTTGCGCATTATCATCTGAATCCCTTCAAATCATTCCAACGAAAAAGGGTCCTGCGAAATAACCAAACGAAACCCGACGATGAGGTTCCTGCTGCCCGGACCGTCCCCGTAGCGATTGGCAACCCGGCAGCTGTGGTCGCTGCCGATCCAACTACCACCGCGAAGAACACGAAGGAAGCCGGAATTTGGCCCTTCGGGGTCAGTTATTGGTGACTTGCCATAATAACCACTATTATACCAATCACTACACCATTCCCAGGCATTACCCGACATATCATAGAGTCCAAGCTCGTTGGGATCTTTTTGCCCCACAGGGCGGGTTTTATCACCGCTGTTACCATTATACCAGGCAACATCATCAATATTGTTTGAACCGGCGTATTGGGTGGGTGAGCCAGCCGATCCCCCACGGGCGGCAAATTCCCATTCTGCCTCTGTGGGCAATCTTTTTCCCACTTTCTTTGCATATTCATTGGCATCGTGCCAATTTACTTGCTCTACAGGACAATCATCACATCCGCTGAAAAAGGATGGATTTTTACCCATAACTTTTCTGTATTGGGCTTGGGTTACTTCTGTTTTATCCATAAAAAAACTACTTATTGTAACGGTGTGAATTGGCTTTTCGTCACTATCGCCACTGTTACTGCCCATTTGAAAGGAACCGCCGGCTACGTAAACCATACCGGGTGGTGGTGGTGATTTTGCTTCCACTTTAAATTTTGCATATTTTCCGCCAAGAGTATCATCTACCAAAAAGTAGATTTCTTTGTTTCTTCCCGGTTTTACATTTTTGCCCATATCGCCTTCTGCTTTAGGGTGTTTTTTATAAGTTCGGCCCCCATCGGTGGAAATGCCGAGCATAATTTCATCAATTCCATGGAGTTCACCTTCCATATCGTAGCGAATAATGATTTCCAGTCCTTCTTGTCGGGCTTGGACGTTGGTAATGGTTTGGGCTGTGGTAAACCCACTCAAAATGATTAATAGCGTTAGTAGTTTATTCATATTCAATCCTTTATTTTGGCGTAACGTTACCCTTTCAAAGGCATAACATCAGCACTCAGGGGTTGATGCCGTCTATAAAAGACTCTAAAGAAAACTTCATATTATTTCGACACATGATATATAACGTTTTTCTCGACTCGTTGATTCAGGGGGATATTTGTAAGCCAGCGCTGAAGTTTTACAAACTCTTGGCTTTTTTCTGAAAATGTTTTAATGGTAGTCCCGATTTTGGGAAGAGAGTCTATTATTTGAACAGATTCTTTCGTGCAAACGATATAAACTGATTCGCTGGTTAATTCTCCACCGGGCATAGTTGAGACTTTAAATTTTATGTAGCGACGGCTTTCCGAATCTGGAATTTGAGTTTTTCTGCCAGCTGGACTAAAATTATCCTGTAAATATTCATTGGGAAACATAAGCATTATATTTTGGTCAGCCATGAGATTAAAGACATACACATAGCAGTCCTTGCTCGGTGTAAGCGAAAATACCAATTCATCCCCAGCTTTCAACATATTATTTTCCAATTGGACATTCACAAAAAAGCCGGGGTCTCTCTGTCCGGTTACCGGCTCTACATACGCTTTGAGCTTCATAGTTTTTTCGTAGCCGTTTTTAATCTCCTTCGGGAATGTATCTTCTACGATTTCTTCGGCAGTAATGACACCGGAGACTGTGCTTTTGAAAAATCCTGACCACGCAGACTGCTCATTTGCCATACCGTCTGATTCACTCATCATATCGGTTAGAAGGGATGATACTTCTACCGTAGGCGGTATTTTTAAACTGATAGCCTTATTTCGCAGTACTTCAAGTAAGGATTGTTTAGCTTGACTGGGAGGCACGTTATTATTAAAAGGCATGGTATACTCTACCGTTACCCAACCCGGTTCGCCGGTGCGAGACTCCATCCTTTCATCGGACGGTGGTTCGGCAACAGATTCCAAATCATGGATAGCCCCTGTTGCATCATTTTCCATTCCACTAAAAGCCTGCTCTGCCACTTGTCTGGCGATGTCAGGGTCAGGTGTAGGTTCAACTGGTTTGTGCCCGCATCCTGAAAAAACAAGCATGATTATTATCCATAGGTATTTCATCACTGAGTTCACTCTAGAAAGGCATTCCCACCTGCCGGTCGGGCAGGCGGGGTAAGTATTTCCCGTAACTCTCATAATCTTTGCATTGACTCAATGCTCATATTATTGGAATCCTTTGTAAAACACTATGGTATAAACTAATTCCCTGATGTTTTTTCTTCCAACCTGTTAAAGGCTTGAGTTGCTTTAAACTCATTATAGAGTGCTTCCTCTCTTTTAACAGAATTTACCAACGCTTTATCTACGTTGTCTTTGGCATAGGAGACACGAACATAAACCGTTCCGTCTTTCGCTTTGAAATATTTATCCGGGATAGCTCCCTGCAGTACGTTATCAGAAATGGCAACGGTTGTGTTCTCCGAGAATTCTAAGGCTTGAGCATTTTCACCCAACCCTGATTCTTGCATATAATCTCGTATTTCATTCTTTACATTAGACTTCACTTGATTAGAGATATCATCTTTTGCACGTTGAGTTGCAATTTTTTGTGCAAGACTCGGATTTTGCTTTTTTGCCTGCCCGAATGCGTAATAATGCGTCTCTGATGCTGTGGGACTAAACCACCATTCAGGGGCGTCTGTATTTGTTGTTTCGGTACTACCGGATCGAGTTGAAGCACAGCCGGCAAGCAGGATGATCGACGTGGTTATAAGTATGAGTTTTTTCATTGTTAACTCCCTTTCTTTTATTTGTTAATTTGAATCCAGCCCCAAGATAATCTCCTGAAAGATATTTTCATCTAACTTGTTGACCATCTTTTTTAAGGCATCTCTTTTCTACATGGGCCGCACCATGTTGCAAAAAAGCTTAAAACAATGGGCTGTCCTTTCTTAATCTCATCGCTTAAAAAAAATGCTTCATCTTCAAGGGTACGCAAAAAGAACGTAGGGGCGACTTGATTCTCAGGCAATGCTGAAAAAGCAATACTCATAAAAAAAATAATGGAGGAACAAATTTCATAATTATTCCACAAGTTAAGACTAAATAAATTATAACTACCTGTCTAAAATAAGATGATAATCACTTATTATCTCAGTTATTTAAATTTACACAATCACCGTCAATTTAAAAAAGATTATGGTACTGTATTTACATAAAAATCTCGATGCACTGTCCCCTACCTTTGAGCGTGGTTCAACTCGAACTAATCTATTATTAGAAATGTGCAAAATTTGTCTATTTTTAGCGATTCCGCTGTAAGTCTCCTAATTGTGAGACTTACAATGCGAACCCAGAGTATTTTGCAAAAAAGAGAGAATCAGAGACTTTTGCGAAAAAAGTTCGATTTAACGTAATAATCGACCGGACAACACGGAAAATCGAAAAAATGTATAAACGATGTGTGGGTTGATGTGTCGCTGTATCTATCGCAATATAGTAAGATACAGCTCATTCTTATACGGTAGATGTCTTAAGCCGAAAAGTTCGATGTTTAAGACAAGTGGTACGCCCGACAGGATTCCCCGCCTGCCCCAGTTGAAATAATTTGAAGGTGGCGGGCAGGGAACCCGTGACCTTCCCGATCCGCCGGTTGGCGGACGGGACGCTCCATTATAAAAAGAATGCGTCATTTGCTAGTACGCCCGACAGGATTCGAACCTGTGACCTCTTGCTCCGGAGGCAAGCGCTCTATCCAGCTGAGCTACGGGCGCATTTATTAATTATATGTAGATGTAAAATTAGTATTTCTTTGAAATAAATTGTTAGTGGTAACTGGTGAACGTGTGATTGGTTATTGGTAACTGGTTATTGGTGAGTTATATCAAATTACTACTCTACCGGCTACCGTACACTACTCAACCAGTTACTATTCACCGCTCACCAGTTCAGCGGCTTCAACCGTATTCTCAACCAGCATAGCAATGGTCATGGGTCCTACACCACCCGGAACAGGTGTAATGGCTTTAGCTTTATCTTTTACGGAGTGAAAGTCTACGTCTCCGACCAAGTGATATCCTTTTTCAGAATCATCCTCTACCCTGTTAATCCCCACATCGATGAGGACGACACCTTTTTTAATATCATCTTCTTTTAAAAATTCCGCATTACCCATGGCAACGATAATAATATCACCCTGGAGCGTATAATTTGAAATGTCAGTGGTTCCTGAATGACACAGGGTGGTAGTTGCATTAGAAAATGATTGTTTTAAGCTCATTAATATGGAAATGGGTCTGCCCACGATCTGACTCCGTCCGATGATAACCACGTGCTGGCCTGTTGGATCTATTTTATAATATCGAAGAATTCTCATTATTCCCTTTGGAGTGCAGGGGATGAATCGGGGGATCCCGGCAGTCAATCTTCCCAGATTGTCCGGATGAAACCCATCAACGTCTTTCTGGGGACTGATGGCTTCAATAATGGTTGACTCATTTAAGTGCTTTGGTATAGGCATTTGCACCAGAATTCCATGGAAAGATGGATTGTCATTTAATTCATGGATGAATGATATTAACATTTTTTCACCAATGTCTACGGGAAATCGAAAAGTTTCTGAATGCAATCCCAATAATTCAAATCGTCTGGCTTTACTATTAACATAAATTTGAGAAGCAGGGTTATTGCCGATCAGTATGACCGCAAGTCCGGGTTTTATATGAGAAGACTGAAGAGAATCAATACGGGGTATTAAGGATTGATATACGTGTTGACTGACCGTTTTACCTGATAATATAATTGATTCAGCCATTTTATAATGTCGGTAGGACTATATTTGCTCGTCTATGATCTCAATAAGCGATTGTATTTTATTCTCAACTTCTGAATTATAAACATCTTTTTCATTTTTGATTGTTAGCAATTCGTCAGAAATATTCATGGCAGCCAATATTGCAATCCGTTCGGTGGACTGCTCGTTGGGCATTTTATCCAGAACTTCCCTCATTTTAGTATCCACAAATTCGGCGATACTTTTAATGTAAGTTGAATCAGCAGGCGCTTTCACAGTATACTCGTGCCCATATATTGTAACCCGTGCTAAATTACTGTTATCCATATTATCGGTTCCCATTAGGTTTATTAGGCTCTTAATTTAGCATTAAATTCTTTTTTTACAATGGCTGTAATATCATTTATTACGGTGTTTATCTCTTCTTCTTCAAGTGTTTTTGAAGGGCTTTGGAATACCAGGTTGAATGTAATGCTTTTTTGATTATTCCCTAAAGATTCGTGCTTGAAAATATTTTTTGGTGATGCGGATAAAAAGTATTTTCCTGCAGCTCCTTTGATAAGAGATATGACATCCATCGCTTCTATCTGGTTATCCATAACAAAATTTAAATCCCTCTCAACTTTTGGAAAGGGAATAATGGATTGGTATTTCACAGAAAATTCCATTGCATTAAGAATGGGTTTTAGCTTCATATTAAATCCATAAACGTTCTGGGCATCAGAATTTAGTTCTTTGAGAATTGCGTTTTTCAGCTTTCCACAATAACCGATATCCATATTATTGAACAGAATACTAGTGCCATATTCAAAATCTTTATGGTTTCCTGTCTTAAAACATAATGGATTCAGATTCAGTTGGGAGAAGAAAGCTTCAATGAATCCCTTCAATGTAAAAAATGAATGTTGAATGCTATTGCCATGAATATCTTCGTTTTGAAAATCTCCGTGCATAATGCCACTTAAATGAAGTATCTCTTTATATTTCTTTTTATGATTATAAATTTTTCCTATCTCATAAACACGGACATTCCTGTATCCGTTATGAATATTCTGATTTAAAGATTGAAGCAAACCTGGATATAATGATGTCCTCATATGGGACATAGAGCGACTGAGGGGATTTTTCATGGAAACTGGATGATCCCCCATCAAGAAACTGGTTTTTTCATTGGTGAGTGAATTAACAAAACATTGATGAAATCCCAGTCCCTTCAGGACATTTGTAATGGGTATCAAACCGTTTTCGGGATCAATATTCCCTAAATCATATAATCCATTATAATGAAAACTGGTATGAATATGATCATAACCATAGACTCGACATAATTCCTCGATTAAATCAACTTCTCTTTCAAGATCAGGACGAAAGGATGGAGGTATGCATATCCAGGATCCACCGTTCTTTTGAGTTACGTCAATATTGAGTGAACGTAACATTCTTGTAATTTCATCGTCGGATAGCTCAATACCGGAAATAATATCAAACTTTTTCCTGGTCAACAATACCTCTGGCTGAGTTTGTTTGTCTGGATAAGCATCAATGACGCCGGGAATCCACTCCCCTCCTGCATATTTCTCCAACAATTCGACAGCAAGCCAGAACGCATTCATGGCTCCTTCCGGATCTGCCCCACGCTCGAATCTTTTTGATGCATCGGTAGACATTCCGAGTGATTTTGATCCAAGACGAATGGTAACGGGGTTAAAATAAGCACTTTCAATAAGTACATTTTTTGTAAGGTCACTGACAGCAGTTTCATCTCCACCCATGACTCCTGCAATAGCAATGGGTTTTGTTCCATTCGTAATTAATAGTTGGTTGAATAGCTCACGCTCTACGCCATCTAATGTTTTTATTTTTTCATGGTGTAAAGCTTTTCTGATAAGTATGGTTTTTGAAGGAATCTTATCGTAATCGAAAATATGGGTGGGGTGCCCCATAGCCAGCAAGATATAATTGGATATATCTACAATATTATTGATACTCCGTTGTCCAACAGATTCTAAGGCAGATTTCATCCAGTCTGGCGATGGACCAACATGAATATTTTTAACTACGCCAGCTACATAACGTGGACAATCCATCGGATCATCGATTTGTATTTTCAATATCTGGTCTACTTCATTTGATGGAATATTTTTCTGATTAAAAATGATTGGTTGGAGTTCACGCCCTGTTTTAACCGCAATCTCTCTGGCAACGCCAAAATGTGACATACAGTCAGGACGATTGGGAGTCAAATCAATTTCAATTAAATCTTTTTTACCTAAATAATCATTAAAATCCGTTCCGAGAACTGCATCATTATCCAGAACCATAATTCCTTCGTGAACATCCGATAAGTTCAATTCCTGCTCGGAACAAATCATCCCGAAACTATTCTCACCCCTGATTTTTGCTTTGGTTATTTTAAAATCTTTACCCAACACTGCCCCGACTTTAGCGAAAGGAACCTTCTGCCCCTCTGATACATTGGGAGCTCCACACACCACCTGAAACGATTCATTCCCATCACTCACAATGCATAATTTCAATCGATCAGCATTTGGGTGTTTCTCTGCTTTTAATACATGGCCGACAATGACACCAGAAAAAGACGGCCCATCAGGTATCTCTGCTTCCAACCCAAGCATGGAAAGCATATGAATCAGTTCTTCTGGTGATTCTTTAATGTCAACATACTGTCGAAGCCACTGAATGGAAATGTCCATTAAAATTGCTCCAGAAAACGAATATCATTTTGATAGAATAAACGAATATCGTCAATGCCATATTTTAACATGGTCATTCGTTCAATGCCCATCCCAAAGGCATAGCCATGCCAGATATCCGAATCAATTCCTACCTGTTTAAAGACGTTTGGATCCACCATTCCGCACCCCAAAATTTCCATCCATACAGATCGCTTATGATCCCAAATGTCTACTTCTGCACTGGGTTCAGTAAAAGGGAAATAGCTTGGTCGAAACCTCATTTTTGTTTTTTCACCAAAAAATGTTTTAACAAAATATTCAATAATCCCTTTCAAGTCAGCCATCGACACATACTGATCCACGTATAAACCTTCAATCTGATGAAATAAACAGTAGCTTTTATAACTGACTGCTTCATTGCGATAAACACGACCAGGTACAATATATCTTAGGGGCGGTTTCTGATTTTCCATTAAGTGAATCTGGACATTTGATGTATGGGTTCGGAGGACCATATTATCACTGACAAAAAATGTATCCTGCATATCTCTGGCGGGGTGATGTTTTGGAATATTGAGTGCTTCAAAGTTATGATAATCATCTTCGATTTCCGGACCATACGCCACCTTAAACCCAACCGATTTGAAAATGGTTTTAATCTCGTCCAGTGTTTGCTGCAATGGATGAACTGATCCTTTTGGCATGGAAATTCCCGGTAAGGACAAGTCTGGTAATTCATTCCCTTTTTTTTCATTCTTCTGTGAAGCATTCAAGTGATTCTCGAATTCTTTTTGAAGTTCAGTTTTTAAAGAGTTGATTTGTTGACCAGCTGCCGGTTTTTCCTCATTGGGTAACGAGGCTAGTCTGGTAAATAGTTTGGATAATAGCCCCTTCCGTCCAAAATATTTTGTACGAAGTGATTCGATTTCCCTCTGATCAGTGGGGAATGAGTCAATGTCGGCCCGGAAGGATTCCCGGACCGACTGGATAGACTCAAGGATGATCATTGTCAGTTCTGAACAGAACGGACAAGTTCAGCGAAAGATTCTGGATTGTTCATCGCCATATCGGCAAGAACCTTACGATCCAGTTCAATCTCTTTTTCTCTCAATCCGGCAATAAATGCAGAATAAGACAATCCATGTTGTCGGACGGCCGCATTGATGCGCGTGATCCATAATCGACGGAAAAAACGTTTCCGTTGACGGCGATCACGATAGGCATATTGCCCTGCTTTCCAAACTGCATCTTTTGCAGCTTTGAAATTGCGGCTCCGGGCACCATAATAGCCTTTGGCCTGCTTTACTACCTTACGATGACGTCTGTGACGAGGCACAGAACTATTCGCTCTTGGCATCTTTTTCTCCTTTAGATTCCAAGCATCTGACGGACACGCTTTTCTTCAGAGCCGGCGACTAAGCCCGCTTTGCGCATTTTTCGCTTCACGCTGTTGCTCCGTCTGATGAGCATGTGTCTATGGTTTGCTTTGTTTCGTCGAATGCGTCCGGTTCCGGTTAATTTGAACCGCTTTGCAGCGCTTCGACGTGTTTTCATCTTAGGCATTCGTTTCTCCTACTTTGCAGAATACATGACGGAAATCCTCCGCCCTTCTAATTCGGATTGTGTCTCCGATTCAGCAATATCTTCCAGCATTAAGTTCACCCGCTCGAGTATCGCATCTCTTAAGTCAATCACACGGGATAACTCTCTACCTCTGAACATGACTGTTATCTTTAACTTACAACCATCTAATAGAAATTTTCTTCCAAGGTTCATTTTGGTTAATAGATCATTTTCGCCAATACCTGGTCGAACCCTGATTTCTTTTATTTTAATAACATGTTGCTTCTTTTTGCTGTTTTGAAGCTTTTTCTTTTCTTCATACTTGATTTTACCATAATCCAGTATTTTGCAGACAGGCGGTGTTGCGTTCGGCGCAACTTCAAGCAAGTCCAATCCGCTGTCCTGTGCTTTTAATAATGCTTCCTTTATGGTGACAACACCTAATTTACTTCCATCTTCTGAAATCAACATCACTTCCGGAACAGTGATTTCATCGTTAACACGTGATCGCTTCTTTTTTCCGATTATAATCTCCTTTGGGTTATTTCTGTATTGAATGAAGAGATTAGTTCCTTTAAGGATATGGACCCTAAATCTCCCTGATGCCTTCTCCTGAGAGAAACTGTTTTTGATTCAGATTCTTTCTCTCCCACAATCAGCATCACATTTATTTTATTCAATTCTGCATGTCGGATTTTAGCACCAATTTTTTCAGCTTTGTCATCCAATTCAACACGAAATCCATTTTGTTTTAAAGCTTCCATTACTTCAATTGCATAAGTCATTGTCCGATCCGAAACAGGCAAAACAATCATCTGAACCGGCGCCAGCCATAGGGGAAAATCACCGGCGAAATGTTCAATAAGAAATCCTATAAACCGTTCGTGAGTTCCCAAAGGTGCCCTGTGAATGCATAAAGGTGTTTTTTCTATTCCATCTTCATCCATATAAGTTAAATCAAAACGTTTCGGAATGGCAAAATCAACCTGATTGGTAGCCAGTGTAAATTCTTTTCCAATAGCACTCCAGACCTGAACATCAATCTTTGGACCATAAAATGCTGCTTCACCAGGGATTTCTACAAAATTGATTTTCCCTAATTCCAGTGCTTTGCGAACAGAATTTTCTGTTTTAATCCACATATCAGAATCATCGATATATTTCTTTCCTAATTCTTTTGGGTCATGAAGGCTTAATCGCATTTCATATTTTTCTATACCAAAAATTTTGAAATATTCTAAATACATTTGACAAACGGCCAAAAATTCACTTTCAAATTGCTCAGGAGTACAATAAATATGGGCATCATTCATCTGCATACTTCTAACGCGCATGAGACCAAATAACTGTCCAGACTTTTCATACCGATAACATGTACCGTATTCTGCCAGGCGATAGGGTAAATCCCGGTAGCTCTTGGGGGTCGCCGCGTAAACTTTGTGGTGGTGGGGACAATTCATAGGTTTGACGTAATAATGGGTACCATCCACATCCATAGCTGGATACATTGCATCTTTATATAAATCCAAATGACCGGACTTTTTATATAAGTCTTCCTTGGTCAGGTGAGGCGTTCTGACCCGTTTATAACCAGCCTTGGTTTCCGTTTCTTTTGCCAGTTTTTCCAGTTCGTCTATAATTACGGTTCCGTGGGGTAGCCATAAGGGAAGTCCGGGACCGACTTCATTATCAAAAGTAAACAGACCCAGTTCTTTTCCGATTTTACGATGGTCTCTTTTTTTGGCCTCTTCCAAAAATTTTAAGTAATCTTTTAAACCTTGTTTTGATGAAAATACGGTTCCATAAATGCGTTGGAGCATTTTATTGTTTTCATCCCCGCGCCAGTAGGCACCCGATGTTCCCAGCAATTTAAAATATTTTATTTTTCCAGTAGACGGTACATGGGGACCACGGCATAAATCGAGAAAATCGTTTTGCTGGTATGCAGACAACGTTTCTTCACTATCAATCCCTTCAATAATTTCTACCTTATACTCTTCTCCCATGCCTTTAAATGTTTTGAGTGCCTCGTCTCTGCTTAATTCCAGTCTGGAAATGGTATAATTATTTTTAGCCAACTCTTTCATTTTTAATTCGATTCTCTGCAAATCTTCATCAGAAAAAGTACCATCAATATCAAAATCGTAGTAGAACCTGTTTTCAATGGCCGGGCCAATGGTGACTTTTGCGTCTGGAAAAAGTTCTTTAACAGCCTGGGCCATCAAATGAGCAGTACTGTGAAGCAAAACATCATGTCCTTCATCAGTATCCCCCGTAATAATCTCGATCAATGCATTCTGGTTAAGGGGGAGAGTCAAATCTGTCAATTGTCCATCTACCTTTGCGGCAACAGCTGCTTCAGCCAACCTTGGGCCAATGCTTTCTGCTATTTTGAGAACATTCGTACCGATAGGGAAAGAGTGGATGGTATTATCCGGAAATGTAATTGAAATATGGTTCATTAATTGCAGGTGAGAAAATACAAATTAAAAAGATTTACAGGAGCATGCAGTTTGCAGCGACTTTTGCCTCGGAGGAACATTGATCATAGTTGATTTAGTATTCATGTAATTGTAATAATTTTACTGTGGGCGATGGCAGACTTCCCTCCTGCACTCGATCATTCTCGCTTCGGCGGACAGGGAACTGTCAATCACTCATTTACTGTGGGCGATGGCAGACTTCCCTCCTGCGCTCGATCATTCTCGCTTTGGCGGACAGGGAACTGCCAATCACTCATTTACTGTGGGCGATGGCAGACTTGAACTGCCGACCTCTTGCATGTCAAGCAAGCACTCTAACCAACTGAGCTAATCACCCAAAACATTTTCAATAACAGGTTGCGAAGTTGGTTAGACCAACTGCCTGTCCGCCGAAGTTACCCACGGGTGAGGCAGGCGGGAGCTAATCACCCAAAACTCTTCTTAAAAAGCCGTCGAATTTAATGCATTTATGAGGGAAAAATAGAAAGAATTCTTAATATTAATTATCAGATAAATTTAGAACTGTTTCTGAATAAGCCATATGGTCATGAAGCAACTCCTGTGCTTTATGAATATAATCATCTTCCAGAATTAAATAGCGTATTCTTCCTTTATTCCCATCCAACATTTGAGCAAAATTTGAATAAACCCCTTTATGAATTTCTTTGATTTCTTTATCAAATAAGGATGCCTTTTGTTCTTTAATATATGACTCAATTTTATCAAATGATGTGGAAAGAATTTCATCAGATTCATCATATTTATTTAATTTTTCCATACTCTCTTCAAACTGGATTTCACCATCTAATTTTATTTCCAATCCTTTGGTATGGATATAATTTGAAAATAAACTCATTAATTTCGGATCATTCAATACATCATCCATAGATGAATAACTTGATTTATTTTCCCGTGCAAAAGAAAAGAAATAGCCTTTTCTCCAACATTCTCTGGTTAAGGGACCCATACTTTTAATTTCCAGAGGAAAATCAGGATAAATACCTCCCCCACCCTTTACAGACCGCCCTGATTTTGTTGTAAAGAGAGAATCAGTAGTCCCTGTTTCAATAATGATATCCTCGTTGAGATAGTTTGGCTTTTGAATAAGTCGACCACTTGGGATATAATATTTTGCCGTAGTGATTTTTAAAGATCGTTTTTGATCAATTCCAAATATGGACTGAACAAGTCCCTTGCCAAAAGATCTTTTCCCAATGACAATCCCACGATCCAGGTCCTGGATAACACCTGCGACAATTTCACTGGCAGAAGCACTGCCTTGATTGATTAAAACAGCTAATTGGATATCTTCATCCAATAAAGGATTTTTTCTGGAAAAAAATTCACGGTTGGAATCCTTATTTCTACCTTTGGTGGTCAGGAGTTTTTCTCCTTTTGGAATAATCATTTCCAGAATTTCAATGGCTGACCCTAATAAACCACCCGGATTATTTCTTAAATCCAATACGAGGTTTTTCATATCTTGGTCTAGTAAAGATTGAATAGCGGTCTTGAATTCTTTTGGTGCATTTTTTGAAAATCGAGTTAAAATGATATAGCCGGTATCCTCATCAATCATTTCTCCAAAAGAAATGTCCATAATTTTAATGTCGGATCTTGTGAGATGAAAATCCATGGCACCGTCTTCTCCCAGTCGCTTAATGGATAACACCACATTGGTTCCTTTTTGCCCACGAATCAAGTTGGCAGCTTTGCTTAAACTCAACCCTTTTGTTTCCTGATCATCAATTTTGAAAATTATATCTCCACTCATAATCCCTGCCCGTTGGGCTGGCGAATCATCCATGGGAGAAATAACGGTTAAATGGTCATCCCGTTTTCCGAGCTGAATTCCAACGCCGCCATATTTCCCCTTCGTGAGCATATCCAATCCATCCCGTTCCTCCGATTCCATATAAACTGTATAAGGATCCAGGTCTGAGAGCATTTTATGAATACTGGTTTTCGTAAATTCGTCGGTATTCAATTCATCTGCATAATTCACAATGAGGTTTTTGTATACTTCATTGATAATACGTTGGGATCGAGCGATGCTTCGATAAGTCTCTGAATTGGACGCTCCAATAAATAAAATTAAACTACCGGTAATCAGGCCAATAAAAACTTTTTTCTTTTTAGTATTAAAAATGTTCATTAATTAAAAAATCTCCTGTCTATTTCATTCCAAATATTACGATGTATATTATGAATGGTTTCATGTCCATCTACCATTACAATTCTTTCTGGAAATTTTTCAATTAATTCCAGATACATGTTTCTCACATGATGTTGTAATTCGACTCCGGCCCGTTCAATTCGATCCGAAGCCTCCGAATGCCGTCTTCTAAAAGCCTCTTCTGGCACCACATCAACAATGAATGTTAAATCCGGTTTTAAACCGGCTGTTGCAAATTGGTTTAACCTGATTAGCCAATCCAAATCTAATTTTCGTCCACCACCCTGATAGGCCAACGTAGAATCAATATACCGATCAGCCAGAACCCAGTTCCCTGATTCAAGGTTTGGAGCAATCACCTCATCAGTCAGCTGTGCCCGGCTGGCGGTCATCAGCAATGCCTCCGTTCGGTCATGAAGTTCATCCATCCCTTTAGTTAAGAGAATTTCTCTGATAGATTCTGAAATTCTCGTACCGCCGGGTTCGCGAACCAGAATAGTCTTACATCCTTCACGGTTTAATCTTTCCAGAATCATTTTTACCTGGGTGGACTTCCCGCATCCGTCAATTCCTTCAAATGAAATAAACCTCGATTTATTTGAAATAGACATTCGGGTCATTTTTTCCAATCATTAAAACACATTCACCCTTGGGTGATTTATGGGTAAAATACGAAATTAATTCTGAAACAGTTCCACGAATTATTTCTTCATAAAGCTTTGTCAATTCTCTCGCCAACACAGCGGGTCGATCCCCCAAAACAGAATTAATATCCCTGAGGGTGCGAGATAATCGATGGGGACTTTCATAAAATACAATCGTTGCATCTTCGTGTTTAATCCTCTCCAGTCTTTTGATGCGACCCTTTTTAGAAGGAATAAACCCTTCAAATAAAAATCGATCAGTGGGTAGCCCTGAAGAAACCAGAGCAGCTAAGAGTGCAGAGCTTCCTGGAATAGCTTCAACTTTAATATCATTTTCAATGGCAGCCCGGACTAGTTTATAGGCCGGATCACTCACTCCCGGCGTACCGGCATCTGTAATGACAGCCACAGAGGCTCCTTCAGTCATAGTGTTAATAATTTTCGGAATCCGGGTGAAACGGTTATGTTCATAATAGCTGATTAAAGGTGTATGAATGTTGTAGTGGGTCAGGAGTTTTCTCGAATGGCGCGTATCCTCCGCAGCAATTAGTGATACTTCCTTTAGCGTTTCAACGGCACGATAGGTAATATCCTTCAGGTTACCGATGGGTGTGGCCACCAGATACAAGGTTCCCGATGTTCGGGTTAATGTCACAGATTTTTCAATGTGTTTTGTATTATAGTGATTCCAATATCAATTTCTTTCCTGGAAATATTCAGGTGAGGACGAAACCGAATTGACTGTTTTCCGCAACCCAGCATGAGCGCTCCACTCTTCGAAATGAGATGAAGTAATGAGTCCCTGGCGTCACCATTTGGAAGGTCAAATGCACAAAATAGTCCCCGCCCCCTTACGTTCGACACCTGGTGATGATTTGCTTGCAATTCCAGAAGTCTTGAAATCAAGTATTCTCCATTTTGAGAAGCCAACTGGATGAGCCCTTCTTTTTCAATGACATCAAGATAGAGGGTAAACCTGACCATATCAACAATATTTCCACCCCAGGTGGAATTGATTCTGCTGGATTCATGAAACACATTGTTTTCCACTTCATCCAGTCGCTTGGAGGCAAAAATACCGCAAACCTGGGTTTTTTTACCAAAACAGATAATATCCGGTCTGCAATCTTCGCTATAGTGCTGGTGAGCCCACATTTTTCCCGTAATCCCAACACCTGTTTGGACCTCATCATAAATCAGGATCATTTCATTCTGATTACAAATAGTTCTCAATTCTTGGAAAAATGTTTCCCGGAAATGATTATCTCCTCCTTCACCCTGAATAGGCTCAATAATTATTGCGGCAATATCATTGGGGTTGGAAGCAATGGCCTCTCTTATCTCATTCATAGATTTTTCTTCCAGAGCAGCAACGGATGTTTCATTCAGGGGAAATGATATTTTCGGTGTGGATATTCTTGGCCAATTGAATTTTGGAAAATACATTGTTTTCCGTGAGTCAGGAGAATCAGTGAGCGATAGAGTATACCCGGATCGGCCATGAAAACATTCATTGAAATGGATTACCTGACTTCCTTTTTCCCCTTTTCCGGCAGCGATATTTTTTCTCACCTTCCAATCAAATGCTGCTTTCAGGGCGTTTTCCACTGCTAAAGTACCCCCTTCCACAAAAAATGAATAAGGTAGGTAATCAGGTTGAGCTACCCGGCCAACCGTATTTACAAAATCAGCCATCTCGGTTGAATAAACATCAGAATTGGTTACTTTATTAATAGCTGCCCGTGTTAAACGATCCTTGTTCTCCAGAATATAAGGATGATTATATCCGATAGGTAAGGATGCAAACATGGAAAATAAATCTAAATACTCTCGTCCGTTCCTGGCATCTGTCAGCCAGGATCCGTGGCTTTTCTCCAGATCAATCACTTGTTCCATTCCATCTGCCAACATGTGCTTGGCAATGGTATTTCGTACTTCATTGGGTGCGATGGACATAATTTCTCCTGTCACTTGGTCAAATGTTTCTGATACTGATTAAATGACTTATCAATACCGCTTAATTTATTGAGTTAAATCAAATTTAATTCCTTGGGCAAGTGGCAATTCTTTACCCCAGTTGATAGTGTTTGTCTGGCGGCGCATGTATTGTTTCCATGCATCAGAACCG
>CAYXMX010000035.1:0-19270 GCA_964466265.1 uncultured bacterium
GAGTGATCCCGGTGCGACTCGAACGCACGGCCAACGGCTTAAAAGGCCGCTGCTCTACCAACTGAGCTACGGGATCTGATTTAATAAAATTTGGGGCGGGAAATTACAAGAAATCATTTGCAGTTGCGTTAATTATTTTGGTGAAAAATTATGATTTCCTTCAATACAGGTTGTGTCGAATCCTCCCCGCGTATTGTAAGTAGTGGTGACTTGTATCCGATCTGTGTTTAAAGCTGATTTCAAATCATCATAAATGCGTTTTGTGACCGCTTCCTGATAAATACCAACATGTCTAAAACTAACAAAATAATATTTTAATGATTTGAGTTCTACACATTTTCCACCGTCGGGATAATACTCAATTTTAACATGAGCTAAATCCGGTAAACCGCTGAAAGGACATACCGCGCTGAATTCATCTGTTTCAGTGGAAATATATTGTTTTGGACTGTTGAATTCAAATGTTTCAATCAATTCCGGTTGGATGGTTTCTTCACCCAGAAAATTAAATATTTTTCCTTCTGCTCTAGCCATTATGCTCCTCTGTAAATACACCCCGTGGTGCAGGTCTCTTTTAGTTCTACTTCCTTTAAAATTTCTAACCGGGGAGAGAGTTGATGCCAAACCCATTTGACAATATTCTCACTGGTTGGATTTTCCAAACCTTCTATCTCATTCAAATAATGATGGTCTAGCTGGTTATATATGGGAGCAAAAGCTCTTTTTATTTCTGCATAATCCATAACCCAACCGGTATCCTCATCCATGGGTCCATCCACTGTAATACGAATGTTAAAGGAATGGCCATGTAACCGTCTGCACTTGTGACCATCTGGCAGATTGGGAAGCAGGTGGGCTGCTTCGAATGTAATATCTTTATAAATTTTCATTATTTAATCAAGGAATTCCCAGGAATTTATGGGTTTGTAAGCTCAATCGCCAATGGGGATGTTGTTGGCAATACTCAATGGACTGCTTTGTATTTTTTTTGATGTCGGGCCCATCCATCGGTTGCAGGAAAAAATGCAGAAAGTCTAAATGAATAAATTGTTCTGGGGAAAATGACCCTTGCGGATAAACCAATTTTAATTCATTTCCCGATTTTTGGACAAGTTCAGAGCCTGCCTTGGGGGAAACGCAGAGCCAATCAATATTTTCTGGTGGATGGAGTGTGCCGTTGGTTTCTACTGCAATTTCAAACTGTCTCTCATGAAATGCATCCACCAATTTTTGATCCAGTTGAAGGAAGGGTTCTCCTCCAGTGCAAACAACAAATGGATTGGACGTCGGGTTTTTCGGCCAGAATTGAAAGAGATGATCCGCTAACATTTCAGCTGATCCAAATATTCCTCCGCCATCGCCCTCGGTTCCACGGAAATCTGTATCGCAAAATTGACAGATAGCTGAATACCGGTCTTCCTCCAATCCGCTCCAAAGATTGCATCCTGTGAATCGACAAAAGATAGCTGGCCGGCCGGTATGGTATCCTTCTCCCTGTAATGTGTATTGAACTTCTTTGATAGAATATGACATCGTTATTTT
The DNA here is from genome assembly GCA_964466265.1 of uncultured bacterium. GTDB lineage: Bacteria > Fidelibacterota > Marinisomatia > Marinisomatales > TCS55 > JADFRD01. The sequence continues at coordinate 1,543 of CAYXMX010000035.1, forward strand.
TGGTAAACCAGTGGGTCATCCAATCCGGCGTCCCGGAACCCCCTTAAGCGGAGCAGGCAGGAATCGCAGTGACCGCAGGAGAGCCCGGATTTATCAGGATCATAGCAGGAATGAGTGAGAGAATAATCAACACCGAGTTTAATCCCTTTTTTAATAATATCTGCCTTCGTTAAATGAATGAGTGGTGTATGTATTATCACTTTTAACTTGTTTTCAACACCGATTTTGGTGGCCAGATTGGCCATGCGCTGAAATGCCTGGATATATTCTGGTCTGCAATCGGGATAACCGCTATAGTCCAACGCATTAACGCCGATGAAAATATCGGATGCATTGATGGTGTCTGCCCAGGCAAGAGCGTATGATAGAAATATGGTATTTCGGGCAGGAACATAAGTGATGGGTATCGTATTATTCTCTGATAATGCATCTTTTGGGATATCAATATTATCTGTGAGAGCCGAGCCTCCAAACAATCGGAGATCAATATTAGCAATTTTGTGATCAGCAACTAAATAGACTGTAGCAAGGAGCTTAGCTGAAGAAAGTTCATGATTATGCTTTTGACCATAATTAAAAGACAGAGCATATAACTGATAACCTTTGTCTTTGGCAATGGCTAAACAGGTTGCAGAGTCCAGACCTCCGCTCAAAAGGATAATGGCTTTTTTCATTGTGTTTAAATTTGATAAATTGATCAAAATAGTGAGGAGTGCCCGCGGAAGGACTTGAACCCTCGGCCAAGTGATTAAGAGTCACCTGCTCTACCATCTGAGCTACACGGGCTTTTTCTAAAATAATAAGCTGGCGAAATTAGAAAAGAGGCTGGGGAAGTCCAACAAGATTGAATGAAAATTCCGGCAAAAAATTAATAAAAATTGTAAATTTTATAAGATTCGCTCTTGCTCAGAATCTAATGACCGTGTATTTTTGTTTCACCTTTGAGCCGCAAATTTAATGATTTTGAATTTGCGATTGATGAGGTTGGCAAGTGAAAAAGTGAAATGGCTCCGGGTTGGCGTTCGGAGCCATTATCTTTTTTAGATGTAAATTCTAATGGCTTTTTGATAAGGGGGCGACCGGTTTCGACGGGATAAGATCATTGTAACACGGCACGCGGAGATTTCGGAATTCTCCTAAAACATCCGAATATTACATACATGCCGATTACGGCTATATGGCCGCAGCTTAAGACTGTGACCCGTCCTTTATCCGATGAGTCTATGGTTAGATAAAAGGGCGTCGATTACATAGACTGGTTTCATTTTGTGCCCAACTTAATGAAACAAGAATCCTTGGGCTGGTCTCGTTATTTGCTTGTCCCTGGCCAATAACGGGATAAGATCCTGCCAGGAGACTAAGCGTGTAGATGTTTTATGAAGGTTTATTTCGGACGGGAGTTCGACTCTCCCCGCCTCCACTCGACTTCGCTCGCAAGAGTGAAGTCGACCGCGTCGTAGTCCCGGGTTTATGGGACGAAGAACGGAATGTTGATTATTTTACTCCTTTTTTATTGATGATCAGGTAGGTTTAAGCCCAAAGTACTCCTAATTATTTATAATTTCTCACCTATGAAAACAAAACACATCCCTGAATTACTTTCCCCTGCTGGTAATTTAGAGAAATTAAAATTTGCCTTGGCTTACGGAGCAGATGCTGTCTATGCAGGTATTCCCCGGTTCTCCCTAAGGACAAGAGAAAATGATTTTAATGAAAACAGCCTGATCGAAGGGATTCGTTATGCGCATCGCCTGGGGAGAAAAATTTACCTTACTCTAAATATTTATGCCCATAATACAAAGGTAGATGGTTTTCTTCGAGAATTGGAAAAACTGGCGGAATGGGAACCTGACGGACTCATTATGGCTGATCCTGGATTAATACTTCAAGCAATAAAACGGGTACCTCAAATTCCGGTTCACCTTTCAACTCAAGCCAATGCCACCAATTGGACAACCGTTGAGTTTTGGAATGACATGGGTGTTAAGCGAATCATTTTATCGAGGGAACTTCGATTGAAAGAAATTGCGGAAATTCATGAAAAAGTACCTGAAATTGATTTGGAATCATTTGTCCACGGTGCCATTTGTATTGCTTACTCTGGACGATGTCTGATTAGTAATTATATGAACCACCGGGATGCCAACCAAGGGACTTGTACAAATTCCTGCAGATGGGAATACCAATTGGGCCAACATTCTGGTTCACTATTAACTGAGGAGAAAAACCAGAAAACCCTTAATACCGGTAGAGGAATTAGATCCGGGGAAAAAGAATATTATGTAATAGAAAAAGAAAGATCAAATGAAGAGTTTCCCATCGAGGAAGATGAATCGGGAACATACTTATTTAATGCAAAGGATCTTTGTGCCATAGAATTATTGGAAGACATTAGAGATGCCGGTGTCATGAGTTTTAAAATTGAAGGTAGGACAAAATCAGCTTACTACGGTGCAATGACCACCCGGTCCTATCGAAAAGCCATTGACGATATGGTGGATGAAAAAGGTTTTGATCCGACTGTTCTGAAAGATTTAATGGCTCTATCAAATCGGGGATATACCACCGGTTTTTATACAAGGAACCCCTGGGAGTTTGGGGAAAATTATCACGATAACCGTTCTCTGGAACGCTCTCATAAATCAGTAGGAATAAATTGCACCTGGGATAAATTAAATGGGTTATTGTGGTTTGATATAAAAAATAAGCTCAGCCTGGGGAGTAAAGTGGAAGTGATTTTTCCAGAGGGAAAACAGTCAATCAGAGTATCGGATTTGCGAAATCATCTGGGGAAGAAGGTAGAGTGGATTCATGGTGGAGCCGGTAGGGGAGCTTTTCCCATAGAATGGGATCCGGGAGAATTTGCCATAATACGACGGAAACTTTATGATGAAGAAAGGGAAATGATGTTGGCTTAAATATTCCCGGTTTATTGAATCATATTGTGTACGACAACTGTGACCCCGTTTATGACAAACTGAACAGCAATTACCATCAAAATTAATCCCATAATTCTTTGAATAATTCTCATTCCCGTCACTCCGATTCTTCGGCTTAATTTTTCACCTCCAATGAAAATGAATAACACCAAAATCATGGCCAGAAATATGGAAACAATTAATGTTCCAAAATGGATAGGTGTGCTGGCTTGTGCTGATAGTAACATGACTCCTGTAATAGCTCCCGGACCGGTAATGAGAGGAACGCCTACCGGTGTATAAGCGATTTCATGGGCAGAAATGAATTCTTCCTGTTCTTTGGCCGTGGTTCTGGTTCGTCCAACTCGTGCATCCAACATATGCAATCCGCTTCGGAAGAAAATGATGCCACCCATGATTTGGAATGCTTCAATTGTAATACCAAAAAAGGAAAAAATAATCGAACCCAGAAAGGCAAAAATGATAAGTGTAATGGTTCCGGTGAATACACCTTTTTTCGCAATTAATATACGGTCCTGTACATTATACCCTTCGGTCATCGCCAAAAAGACAGGGGCAATTCCCAGGGGATTGATTAAAGAAAACAGTGTGGAAATACATAAAATAAAAAAATCTAACTCTGTATTGAAGATATTAATCATTTTACATACGCTCTGGTGCAGACACTCCCAAAACCTTTAATCCATTGGATAGAATAATTCTCACTGAATTGATTAAGGCAATTCTGGCTGCTGTCATTTCCTCATCTTCAGTAATGACACGGCATTCACTATAAAATTTATGAAATTTTGTGGCCAGTGTCTGGAGGTAATTTGCGACCCCCTGGGGTTCCAGTGTTTCCAGAGCGATATTCATGATTTCCGGAAATTGTCCTGATATTTTCATTAAGTCAAGTTCTGCGTTGTGGTCGAGAATTGATAAATCAAAATGTTGTTTCGGAATTAAATCCAAGCTTTCTCCATGCTTGATGATATTACAAATTCGTGCATGGGCATATTGTAAATAAAAGACAGGATTCTTTTCTGATTGATCAGCCGCCAGATCTAAATCGAAATTGAGATGAGAGTTCATGCTACGCATAATAAAGAAATACCGAACCACATCAACCCCAACATCGTCGATGAGTTCTTTCAGGGTAACAAAATCGGCTTTTCTCGTGGACATTTTTACTCTTTGTCCATTTCTCAACAGAGTCACAAATTGGTGAATGAGTACTTTAAAATGATCCGTATTATAACCCAACACTTTTAATGCAGCCAGGACATCAGGATATGTATCCACGTGATCTGATCCGAAAATATCAATAATGAGATCAAATTTCCTTTCTACTTTATTAATATGATATGCAATATCGGGTAAGCGATAGGTTGGTTCTCCAGAACTTTTTATTAATACACGATCCTGATCCATCCCAAGGGCCGTTGTTTTAAACCAGGTAGCTCCTTCGTATCTGTAAACCAATCCTTTATTTTCTAAATCAACTACTGTTTTATCAATGGCTCCCGTTTCATAAAACATTTTTTCATTGGAAAACTGGTCATGAATTACCCCCAGATCTTTGAGGGATAATTTGATATCATTAAAAATAAAATCCTCTGCTACTTGTCGAAAAAAATCATGCCCTTTTTCCAGTTTCGCACCATATATTTTCAGAATTCCTGTAGCAATTTCTTTAATATAAATTCCCTGATAACCGTCTTCAGGAAACGGAACATTTTCACCGGTCAATTCCCGGTACCTCGCTTCAACGGATTCTGCTAAGAGACGCATTTGCCTTCCCGCATTATTAAAATAGTATTCACGAGTGACCTTAAATCCATGCCATTCTAGGATATTGGCGACGGTATCACCCAGAACCGCTTGCCTACCATGTCCGACCGTTAACGGACCAGTAGGGTTGGCACTGACAAACTCTATATTGGCTGTTTTATTTTCACCAACATGTGCCTTGCCGAAATCGTCTTGCTTTTTAATAATTTCAAGAACAAGAGATTGGTAGTAAGATGAATGAATATTAAAATTGATAAAACCAGGGGGAGAACTGAATACTTCCCGGATGAATGCGTCATCTTTTTCATAATGATCAATAATTTTTCCAGCGATTACCATGGGGGGTAATTTGGCAGTTTTTGCTAAGGATAATGGAACGCTGGAAGACCAGTCACCATATCGATGATCTTTTGATGGTGTAATTTGAATAAAATCCGGGGAAAAACCAGCTAAATCAACTGCTTTAGAGAGATTGGATTGAAGATGGTCTTTCAGATTCATCGCTGTATTCGGTTAAGGGGGCATCTGACCAAAGGCTTTCCAGATTATAATATTCACGTTCTTTGGTTTTAAAGATATGAACAACTACATCCACATAATCCAGTAACACCCAATTCAACTGCTCATATCCTTCAACCCGCCAGGGTTTGGATTCGGTCCCCCTGCGGATGTGATCAGCAATAGCTTTAACTTGTATATCAGTATCTGCAGAACAAAAGATAAAATAATCGGTAATATTTGTAATTCCTTTTACATTAAGAGAAATAACATTTTCAGCTGATTTTTCCAAAGCAAGCCTGGCAATGGATTCAGCAAGAGGGCCAGCTTCGGAGGTCAAAGATGAGGGGGAAGCCAATGTTATTGAATAATCTTAGAAAGTGGTTTTATTTGAGAAATATCATTTCCAATAATGACAGTGACGTCAACATCCAATTGGTTATCAGGTAAATGTTTTATACGTGGATCGCTAGTTTCATCCATGCCAAACATTTCTGCTACTTTTTTCAGACCTTCAAAATTTTCGTTTCTTAAAATGATCAATGTTTTGTCATAGTTGTAATGATCTGCGTTTTCAGATCGAACAACGTCCAATTGGTTTGTTCTTAAATATTCTGAAACTTTTCCGGCGAGTCCCGGTACACCACACCCATTCAATACTTCGACTTCAATATCCAAAATCGGATTTTTTTCATAAATCTCAGCCGCCAGTTTAGGGGCATCTTTAATGGATGGAAATGTTACCTCAATAGGAACCCCCGACTGAACTTGTCGGTTTGAGAATGAAAAAATAAATGCTACTAGTAATAAAGATAAAATTACGATGGCCGAATTAACGATTGTACCCTGAATATCTCTCCGTTTTTTCGGCCCGCTTGTGCGTGAATTAATGAGGAGGTTGCTTTTTTGCCGCCGCTTTATTTTTGCCAAAAATTAATGACCTCTTAAGTAAAAATATTGGTTTGATCTTTGGTAATATGTGGGTTGATTGTTGATCTTGAAACTGAAATAACTGTTTTCAGACATTTGATAATCCAGTCCGACATTATAATAAATTTGTCCTTGATTATTTATTCCTTTCATCGAAGGCTGAACCAAACTGATCTGTGAGTTTAAAATCAAATTTTGTGATAAGGCAAAAGAAAATGAATTAGTATAGGCCCCAACACTGATGGGAGTACCACCCATATTCAAAACTGACATAGAAAAATTGTGACTCATTTGAAAGCGACCCGGATCAAATAAGGAAGGTGTTTCAGGTCTTCCAAAAACAGAATCCCGGATATTCTGTCTTTGGACATCCATTTTAAATTGTCCCATTGAAGGTGACACGATCACTAAGATCAAGGTTATCACAGCTAAAAAGGATTTTTGTCTATGTTTTTTCACGGCAATAATTTCGCTTTAATTCGGCCTTTATGCAATCTCGCAATTAAAAAATTAATTTCTTGATTTAATGGTTCCACCACCGAGACAAATATTTTCATTGTAAAAGACGGCTGCCTGTCCAGGTGTAACTGCAAATTGAGGTTCTTCAAATTCAACAATGATTTCATCCTTGGAAGGTTCCACAATTTTGCATCTTTTATCCTGTTGTCGATATCGAATTTTAACTGAAATTTCATTTTCATTGGGAAATACGTCATGTATCCAATGTAATTGGTTGACCATAAACGTTTTGTGAAACAAGGCAGTATGATCATGCCCTTGGACGACCACCAAAGTATTATTATTTATATCTTTATCCGCCACAAACCAAGGCTCTTCCTTTGAACCAAAACCACCGCCAATTCCCAATCCTTGTCTTTGGCCAATGGTATAAAAAACTAAACCGTCATGTGTTCCAACTTTTTTACCATCTGGTGTTACCATGTCCCCGGGATGGGATTTAAAATATTGAGAGAGAAATTCCCTAAAGTTACGTTCTCCAATGAAACACACTCCAGTGCTGTCTTTTCGATCTGCATTAGGAAACTTGTTTTCTTTAGCTATTTCTCGAACATCCTTTTTGGTCATATTCCCCAATGGAAATATCGCCTTACTCAATTGGTGTTGATCCAGTAAATAGAGGAAATAACTCTGGTCTTTTTGTTTATCCAATCCTTTTAATAAAGAAAACTGATTGTTTGAATGATCAATTTCTGCATAATGGCCTGTTGCTATTTTATTGGCACCTAGGGCAATTGCATAATCAAGAAATGCTTTAAATTTGATTTCTTTATTGCAGAGCGTGTCTGGATTGGGTGTTCGTCCCAACCCATATTCTTTTAAGAATAATGAAAATACCCGATCTTTATACTCTTTTGCAAAATTGACCGTATGGAGGGGTAACCCCAGATGGTCACAAACCAGGAGTGCATCTTTATAATCTTTTTCTGTAGTACAATAATCACTGTCCTCCTCCCAATTCTTCATAAAAACACATTCAACATTATACCCACGTTGTTGTAATAAAAAGGCAGTTACAGCACTGTCTACACCACCGCTCATGCCAACAATTATTTTTTCAGTCATGTTTGGAATGGCTTCGAATATTTTCCAGAGAAGACTTAATTGCCTGAGTAAGAGTGGATATTTCTTCTTTGGAATTATTCATGCCAAAACTAATTCTGAGTGTAGAATGAATTAATTCATCATTCACTTTCATGGCGGATAAAATTTTAGAAGGTTTTACATCTCCGGAGGAGCAAGCGGAGCCACTGGAGACAACCATCCCCATATTATCTAAAAGAGGCATGAGTAAATCATTTCGATATCCGGGGAAAGAGACACTGATTAATCCGGGAAGATGATAATCGGGATGACCGTGATATACTGCATCAGGAATAATAGATTTTAATTGTTCTTTAAAATTATTGACCAAGGAATGATAGTGTTGAGTAGATGATTCAAGGTTTTCTGTTGCTATTTCTGCTGCCAAACCCATTCCGACAATACCTGCGGTATTTTCTGTTCCTGCCCGCATTGACCTTTCCTGATTTCCACCCGTCAACAGTGGTTTCAATTTGATACCTTTTTTAACAAAGAGCGAGCCAGTTCCCTTCGGTCCATTAAATTTATGAGCTGAAAAACTCATACAATCCACTCCAAGGTTTTTAACCTCTATTGGAATTTTACCCAATGCCTGGACTCCGTCTGAATGCATCATCACTCCATGAGTTTTTGCTATAATAGAAATATCAGCAATGGGTTGAATGGTTCCCACTTCATTGTTAGCCAGCATAATGGAAATTAGACCAGTTTCATCACGTATGGCTTTTTCCACATCATGAGGATTGATCAGACCATTTTTATCCACCCCAACCGCTGTATAAGATACTCCAAACTCAGAGAGATTTTCCAACGTCTTTAGGATAGCTGGGTGTTCAATCACAGACGTCACGACGTGTTTCCGGTTTTGTCCAATTAAATTCCAGAGGATTAAGTTATTGGCTTCTGTTCCACCACTGGTGAAGATAATTTCCTCTGGTTTACACCCAATTGCCTTGGCCATTTGACTTCGAGATTTTTCGATAATGACCCGGGCTTTTCTCCCTAAGGCGTGGATACTGGAAGGATTCCCAAAATAATTGTCATTAACCTCATCCATGAGGTTTTTTACTTGAAGATGCAAGGGCGTGGTAGCGCTATGGTCAAAATAGTGCATGGGTCTTGTATTTAATTAAAAGAAATTAAGAAAAAAAGAATATCTAAACGTCGTTGCGAATCGCAGCGAAACGGATGGTATTTTGGAGATTTTTGTAGAATGGTGGTTTTCGCTCTTCTAATAGACTAAGAGTTTTTTCCTGATCATAGTCATATCGGATTACATCCCATTCAATGGAATTATTACTAATAGTTAAGAAAGCGACAGAACCTCGAACATCCGCATCGAAAGGCAACCCGGTGGCACCCTGGCATAGAATGGTTAAATTTTCGCTTGATTCACTTCTAGGAGTATGGACATGACCATGGATAAATAAAAACCGTGACACATTCGGATGGGCATGGTGAACATGATTCCGCCAATTCAATGCTTCGGCCATGGTGGGAGGCACGTCGTCACGTTCGTACCATGCATGAGTAAACTCTACTAAAGTGGAGTCGATTACTTCTCGGTATGCGATATGCATTGATTTTGTAAACTCTATGCCCGCATCTCCCACTTGGTCCGCTGACCATTTTTCATTATCAACAATGGCTTGACAAATTGGGTCGTCCGGATCCATACCTTCTAAGGACGGCCGTTCAGTTGTCCATAGTTGTTCAAGTAAATATCGATCATGATTCCCACGGATAAAAATGCAATTATCAATGGACTTCAGTGTATCGAGTGTTTCCTTGGGGGATGGGCCAAGGGCAAAACAGTCTCCCAAACAGATAATCTGATTGACATTTTTCCGCTGATCAATGATATCCAGTGCTGATTCAAGCGCAGCTAAATTGGAATGAATGTCAGTTATTATTGCAAAAGTTTTGATCGCCATAAGTAAAAATATACTTTAGACAGATTGATAAAACAAGATGGAAGGTTCTACTTGTTGAATTGAATTGTAATCCATAAACTGGTGGCAGGAAATGATTGAATCTTCATTATTAATCGCCGGCTCTATTGCCATAGATGCCATTGAAACGCCTGATGATATTAGAAAAAATCTTTTGGGTGGTTCAGTTACCTATGCATTAATTGCTGCTCATCGTTTTTCACCTTGTCATATCGTTGGGATTATTGGCATGGATTTTCCCAAAGAGGGAAAAGACCTTTATCAATCTTTGGCCTCCAACCTGACAGACCTTCAGGAAGCTCCAGGTGCGACTTTCAGTTGGGGGGGGAAATATTTGGAGAATTGGAATGACCGGGAAACATTGTATACAGATTTGGGCGTATTCTCTGACTTTAAACCAACATTATGTCAGGAAAATAAAAATGTAAATACTGTGTTACTGGCCAATATTCATCCGGATTTACAACAATCCATTATGGATCAATCAGAAGCAGATTTATTCATACTAGATACAATGAACCTTTGGATTGAAACGACTCGTGTACAGCTAGAGACTGTTTTAAGTAAAATAAATGTATTATTGGTCAATGAAAGTGAGGCAGAGTTATTAACTGGAAAATCAGATCCCTGTTTATCTGGAACTGAATTGTTGACATATGGAATAGAAAAAGTAATTGTTAAACTGGGAAGTAAGGGTGCATATTTTTTCAGTGAAAAGGATCAAATTAAAATCGGTGCTTATCCTGTTAGCAAAGTAGTAGATCCAACAGGAGCAGGTGATGTTTTTGCCGGGGCTTTCTCAGGAATTTTAGCTGCCGGAGGGAATGAAATCGAGGCAATGATTCAGGCATCAGCCCTGGCTTCGATATGTGTGGAAGGTTTCGGTGCAGAAAAAATAATGGATTGCTCCGTAGAAGATGTCAGTGAAAGGATTCGTTTTTTAAACAACACTCTTGAACTTTGAAAAGTTTACCATCCTGCCTATTTTCTAACCCTTTTTAATCATCAATTAATTTCAAATAAAGGAATTTTACTAAGAATGAGTCAAATAAAACTGTTATCATTTATTGTTATTTCCCTCTTTATTATAAGTTGTGCCAGTGAGGAATACACATCAGCGAAGTTATATTTACAAGAGAAAGATTATGCAAAAGCAGAAGAATTTCTTGTTAAAGCCATGACGGTTGAACCGGAAAATCCTGAAATTCCTTTTCAGCTAGGCCATCATATTTATGGAAGAAGCGGAAGATGGGTCAAAATGAATGAAGCTTTTGATAAAGCCTTATCTATTAATCCGGACGCAAAAATATTGGATGGTAGGACCGTAAAAGAATTTGTAAAAATTGCCAGATATCAATATTGGACAGAAATATACAACCAAGGTGTTAAAACGTATAATAGTGCAAAAGGTCTGGAAGAGGATGAAAGAAAAAGAATCATTCAAAATGCTATTGAGCTATTTAATACAGCAGTCGATATACGATCTGATGAAAGTCTGGATTATACCATGTTGGCCACTTGTTATTATGAATTAGGCGACAATGATATGTCTGCGAAGCTTATTCTGAAAGCAGTCAATATGGCTCCCGATGATTTCAATGCAAATATGGCTGCAGGACAAATTCTCTCTAAAAATAATAAACCGGAGGAAGCATTACCTTATTTCGAAAAAGCGGTTGAATTGGAGTCCACCAATAGTGCCGCCATTAGAAACCTGGCTCAAACATATTATGATACAGGAAACAGGGAAGCTTCCATAGCTACTTATGAACTTGCAATCAAAACAACAATGGACAATAAAACAAAAGCAGATCTACATTTTAATCTGGGGCTACTCTATAGCCAAATCGATGAATATGAATCGGCGGAGGATAACTTTACTACGGCCTTAGATCTCAATCCAAATGACTTGGAAGCCATCATGGGAATGGCGCAAACATTTGAAAGAATTGAAAAATGGCGCAAAGCAGAAAAGTTTTACAAAGAACTTATTTATCAACAACCAGAAGAACCGTCCTATTATCGCAGATTATCGATTGTTTTGCTTAAACAGGGAAAACAAAAGGATGCCAAACGCTATTTAGAAAAAGCCAAAAAACTTGAATAAAATTATTTATATTATTTAATTAAAAATCCCCTGAAACATCAGGGGATTTTTTTATCCTAATTTTTTACGTTTATTTAAAAAACCATTTAATGCAATGTCGAGATCCTGATTTGTCAATAGAGGAACATAATCAATGTATTGTTCCCGACAATGCTTTTTATACGATTCCTGAAGTTCAAGCATTAGATTTTTGTAACCTGTTTTTATTTGCCAGGGTTCAGTCGTAATTGTTTCTCCATTTTCCATGTCTCTGAACCGGGTACGTACATTAAAATCAAAATCTAGTTCTTTTTTATCCAATATATGAAAAAGGATGACCTCCTGTTTTTTATGTCTGAAATGTTTTAATCCATTGAGGACATCTTCTTGATAATCCATGAGATCAGAAATCAGGATAATTAATCCACGTTTTTTTATTCTTTCCGCCATTTCATGCAACACAGGTCCAATTTTTGTGTCAGAACCGCAATCTGGTTTATCCAGGTTTTTTAAAATGGCATTCAGATGGCCAGGAGTGGATCTGGGAGGAATAAATTTTCTTATTTTTTCATCAAAAAGAATCAGACCTACACCATCCCGTTGATTTAACATTAAATAAGAAAGGGCAGCTGATAAATATGATGCATAATCTAGTTTAGAAATAGAACCACTTTTATAATTCATTGATCGACTACAATCCATTAAAATATAAGAACGAAGATTCGTCTCCTCTTCATATTGCTTTATATAATATCTGTCTGTTTTTCCGTAGAGTCTCCAGTCAATATGTCGAATTTCATCACCCGGCCCATAAGCACGATGTTCTGCAAACTCGACACTGAATCCGTGATAGGGACTTTTATGCTGCCCAATAATGTATCCCTCCACTACTAATCTTGCACGCAGCGCCATATTATCTAATTTTGCTACTGTTTCCGGGTTAAGATATTTTTTCTTATCAATCATGCTTGACGGCTGATGTTAAACGGATTACAGATATATTTGGGATAAATAATATTTCTATGCAACAAGTATACATTGGCTTATACTACTGCATTTTTTTATGTTTAACATGGTGTTGATTTAACCGATTAGTTTTAAAATAATATTATCTACTTTGATGCCTTCTGCTTCAGCGTTAAAATTAGTAATAATCCGATGACGGAGAACTGGTAGCGCTAAAGCTTTCACATCAGAAATATCAGGTGAAGGCCGACCATCTAAAATGGCCTTTCCTTTAGCCCCCAAGATTAAATATTGTGAAGCTCGAGGGCCGGCACCCCAATCGACCCATTCATTTATAAACGGTGGCGCTCCGATTGAATTTGCCCGAGTATTTGCCACTAAATCCACAGCATACTTAACCACATTTTCTGCCACAGGGACCCGCATTACTAACTCCTGAAATTCTAACAATTTTGATTGTGAAATGATGGGATTTAGTTTTAAAGCATTACCACTGGTTGTTGATTGAACAATGGAGACTTCATCCTCCCGGCTGGGGTATTTAATATTAATATTAAACATGAACCGATCCAGCTGAGCTTCCGGCAAAGGATAAGTCCCTTCCTGCTCAATAGGGTTTTGGGTGGCCAGTACAAAAAAAGGCTCATCCAACACATAAGTTTTCCCGCTGGTAGTTACCGTATGTTCTTGCATAGCTTGCAGTAAAGCAGATTGGGTTTTTGGGGGAGTTCGGTTGATTTCATCTGCTAATATAATATTGCCAAAAACAGGACCCTTGAAAAACCGAAAAGTACGCTTGCCAGAACCAGGTTCCTCTTCAATAACTTCCGTTCCTGTAATATCGCTTGGCATTAGATCCGGTGTAAATTGAATTCTGCTGAATTTTAGATCCAATAATTCAGACATAGATTTGATCAATAATGTTTTTGCCAAACCGGGAACTCCCACTAAAAGAGTATGCCCTTTACAAATAAGAGAAATTAGGAAATGATCAATAATATTCTGCTGGCCAATGATTACTTTGCCGATTTCACTAATGAACTTTTCCCTAAACTGACCTAATTCATGTACTAACTGTATATCTTCATGCGATGACATATTTAATCCTAAATTTTTATTAAAGTTTAAAAGGGCATGAACTTAAAGTTCATCGAACCTTGAATCAATCTTAATGTCTTGCGTGACCCTAAAAGTTGGTCGAAATTCTTCACCCATGAATTCAATAACACATTCAAAACATCCTTTGATTGGGTTGAATCTGATTGAACTTGAATATATTTGCAACCAGTTTCGTGAGCCATCATTTCGTGCAAAGCAACTTTTTTCCTGGTTGTACAAAAACAAAGTAAACTCCTTTGGCCAAATAAGAAATTTCCCCCTTGAATTGCGAAAAAAGTTTGATATTCAATATGATATACATCCCCTGACATTAATTCGTATGACCGGTTCAACTACAGAACCGACTCGCAAGTTCCTGTTTCGTTTGCAAACAGGTGAAATGATAGAATCAGTCGTAATGAAAGACAAAAACCGGACGACCATTTGTCTATCGTCTCAAGTGGGCTGTGCCGTTGATTGTCAGTTTTGTGCTACCGCTTCCATGGGGTTTCAAAAAAACCTGACAGCGGGTGAAATTGTTGATCAATTTATACAAGTACACTCTCATGTTGAACACCCGATTACACACGTCGTATTTATGGGGATGGGTGAACCATTCCTCAATTATAAACCGGTCATTGCCGCAGCCAACTTATTACATGACAAAAATGGAATCAATTTAGGGGCAAAAAGGATTACCATCTCCACTGTTGGGATTGTGCCAATAATTTATCGTTATACAGATGAAAAACATCGTTATAAACTCGCTGTCAGCCTGAATGGTTCCTCACAGGAGAGTCGCATTAAAACAATGCCCATAGCCCGAAAATATCCTTTATCTGAATTGATGAATGCCATTGACTATTATACAGAACACTCTGGCCAGCCAGTCACATGTGAATATGTTTTAATGGATGGAATAAATGATGATATCAATGATGCAAAAAAATTAATTAATCTATTATCAAGCCGGCGAACTAAATTAAATATTATCCCATATAACGAAATTGGTGGTGAATATAAGAGACCGTCAGAAAATAAATTGAATACATTTTCCCATGCCATGGATAGAGCCAATTTCCCTGTGATGATCCGTTGGAGCAAGGGAACCGATATTGCAGCCGGATGTGGTCAGTTGGCAATTATTGAAAAACAGACTAATCGTGAATAAAATAAATCTTCAATGACTGGTATAAACTAATGCACATAAATATTCGTAGTGAAATAAAAGAAATTTCAAATGAAATAATAACAATTCGGAGGGATATTCACCGACACCCGGAACTCGGGTTTGATGTCCATCGTACAGCCAACTTGGTGGCTGAAAAACTAAGGGAACTGGGGTTGAGAGTTCGGACAGAAGTTGGGAGAACGGGTGTCATCGGTGATCTTATATGCGGAGATGGACCAACTATTGCTCTGAGAGCAGATATGGATGCGTTACCCATTCAAGAGACAGGATATAATGAATATATCTCTCAAATAGATGGTGTGATGCATGCTTGTGGTCATGACGGGCATACGGCGATGCTTTTAGGGGTCGCAAAAGTATTGGCGAATAAAAAAGATGTTTTGAAAGGGACAATTCGTTTCCTATTTCAACCAGCTGAAGAAGGAGGTGGCGGTGCCAGGTTTATGATAGATGATGGCTGCCTGAATAACGTAGATGAAATTTATGGTATTCATTTATGGAATTATCAAAAATACGGTGAAGTAGGGGTGAAGGAAGGACCCATTTTAGCAGCAGCCGACGAGTTTATTATTAAGGTACACGGCATTGGGGGCCACGGAGCAGCTCCACAAGGATCCGTTGATGCCATAGTGGCTTCGGCCCATTTGATCACTGCCTTGCAAACCATTGTAAGTCGGAATACCAATCCGCTGGAAAGTACAGTCGTTACCGTTGGTATGATAAACGGGGGTTACAATTTTAACATTATTGCGGATGAAGTTGTGCTGAAGGGGACTGTTCGATCATATACTGAAGAAAATCGACAATTAATCAAAACCAGGATAGCAGAGATTATGAAAGGTGTCAGTCAATCCTTTGGCGCAAACATTACATTGGACTATCATGACGGATATCCTCCAACCATAAATGATTTGGGTATTGTTACTAAATTAATAAAATCAGCAAGAAAAATTGCAGGGGAAGGGGTCGGGCTCCCATATCTTTCCATGGGTGGTGAAGATTTTAGCTATTATACTCAAAAGGTTCCGGGCTGTTTTTTCTTTGTGGGGTCAGCTCCGGAAGATCAACCATTCAGAAGCGTTCCCCATCATTGTTCACATTTTGATATTGATGAACGGGCTCTGTTGGTGGGAACCTCTATTTTTTTACAACTAATTGAAGATCAATTATTAAAGTGAAAAATCAGTTAAATTGTTTTAAATGGATTTTAATAAAATGAAGTGATTTTCTAGCTGAACGGTTAGTATATCCATTCAAAAGACTCTTGGCTTGGTTAATATTTCCATTGTCAATATGTTTTTGTACCATCGTTTCCAATCCCTCCTGTCCTGATATAATTCCCATCGTTTCAATCTGTGCTTGGTCTCTAACGGATTGAATTGTTTCAACATTTGACATATCAACTTTTTGCTGCAGGTGACGAAATGACCACCATGCAGATGTATTATTTTCATCCGCATCATCCACTGTAAAAGATTTAATCATTTTGGAACCAATAGGATATAAAGGGAAATAAGGACCATAAGCAGGAGTGGCCATGGTATACCAAAATACAGGGCCATATGCTGAAGGTAAATTAGGTCTCAAGTGAGCGACAAAAGATGACTGGCATAAGTTTGAACAGATGGGTCGTTTTACACCGCGAGTTCGGCATGTAATTCTATCGGGTTCAAAAGAGGCTGGGGGAGTATATCCGTCAGAATGATGGTAACGATCTCTGAGCACTGTCATCAAATCTTGGGGTTGTATATTACCGCGTTTATCTTCCAATAATTTTATAACTCTTTCTTCCCGATCAGAATCATATTTTTCACTCATAAAATCTGAATCACCGTATGCCATTTTAAAATTGAATGATCCCTCTGCAGGATTATACCAACCTTTATCAATCGCATTTTGAATTAGATTCTCACTGGCGAGATCAAACTCTTCACCAATTGTATATCGATTGGCTATTGCAATTATTTCATTGTCTTTCAGTTTTTTAGCAACCCAATTATGTGTGGTTGTTTCAACGATCCATCCCTCTTTTGGGTCTGCGAGGACATAGGTCAATCCGCTCCAGTCTGCTTGACCATATTTGTTTATGAATGAAGTGATAAGTTTTACTGCTTCTTGAGCATTAGAAGAGCGCTCTAAAACTAATTGTCGGATGGCGTATCGTCGAATTCCCTCCTTTTCTAAACTTTCTTCTTTGGAATACATCCAATTACAACTCATGGTTAACCCGGATTCATTCATTCCCACGAGAATATTATCATAGGGTAAACTGATTGAATTCACTTCATCCCGACTCTTTATTTCCTTTGTATTCCCAGAAGCCCAGTAATCTAATTTTCTTCCGGTATTTGGAATGGTTACATAGGGTACCCACGTTGAATCATCTTCGTAAAAGTGATTAGTCACCCGCCATAGTCGCCCAACAGTCAGGTTGCCCATATCTTCATTATGTCCATGAATGATGGATCCGTCAGCGGTAATACCTTTACCAACAAGGATAGTTGTACATGGATAAAGCTGAGTTCCACAAAAGAAGAAAATTGATATTTTTAAAATGAGTTTTAGCATATTATGTCTAAAACTTACAATAAATTGTTTGTTGATAGAGAATCTAATAATAAGATTTTATTCTGTTCTTTTGCAGTGTTCCTCATAAAAGCTTACATTTTCATATTGATAAACGATTACTATACAT